>JBBQMJ010000252.1:0-5583 GCA_038328815.1 Fimbriimonadales bacterium
AACGAGTTGAAGCTCTGGAAACTCTTCTTGAAGCGTTTGGACCGTTTCAGGTAGCAAGGCGCCAACGCCATGCGCCCAAGGCGCGCTCGGGAAGGCAAAACGATGTTCGAAGTACAGCCCGAGCGCGTTGTAGCCCGATTCCAGACTCACTGAGCAATACCGGCGAAGGTGATCCAGCGTCGGCGCCTGTTCCCGCGCATAGTCGTACATCCACATCCTGAGCTGCATGGGTCAGAGCTTACTGCGGTTGGTTGGCGCTAACAAAGGGGTTACACAGTGAGGCGAATGCAATCGGGCGGTCATTCGGCCCAAACATGTGAACTCTAAGGAACTAATGTCGTCCGCGCCTGATAGTCTGGTACAGGCCCGTTGTGGCCAACAATATGAAGCGCAACTGGGTAGTGCATCCGATCTTGTTCGCCATCTATCCGGTGGTAAGGCTTTATGCCGCCAACCTCTCAATTGTCCCGCTTGCCGACCTTTGGCGCCCCCTCGGCTTTTCTGTCGCTGCTTGTATGGTGGCGTGGCTTCTGTTTGGCCTTATCCTAAAGAGCAGCGAACGAGGTGGCGCGGCGGTTTCCGCCTTGGCGGTGATGTTTTACGCCTACTTCCCGTTGTCAGAACTGTTTCCAAACTACGCCGTCGAGTGGGTCCGTTTGGCTACCTGGGGCGGCTTGACACTTGCATTTGCCGGGTTTTTCGCCTACAAGTGGAAAACTTCGCCAACAAAACTGCTCAATATCGCTGGCTTCGTCCTGCTCTGTTTTTCCACTTTCCAGGCGACTTCGGGCCTCCTCAAAATCAAGAGCGATCAGGCTAAGCTGCACCTTCAAACTTCCGGCACCGTCGCTAAAAATGCAATCCAGCCCCCCGACATCTTTTATGTAATCCTTGACGGCTACGGCCGTAGCGACGCGGTCAAGAAATACATCGGCTGGGATAATTCGGTATTCATCCAAGGCCTGAAGGATCGCGGTTTTTACGTCGCGCAAGGGCACAGCAACTACATTCAGACTGAGCAGTCTCTCACGTCATCGCTCAACATGAACTACCTGCCGGAAATCCTCGGCTCCAGCAAGCCTGATTCCCGCTCAGTATTCGATCTTCTCATCGATGAGAACCAAGTTGCGGCACAACTCAGATCTCACGGCTACCTCTATGAGGCGGTGACAACCGGATTTCCTGCCGTCCACCCTCAGTCCGCCGATAGCCTCTATCAAGGGGTTCAAAGCATGAGCCTATTTGAAGCCACTTTGATCACGGCCACGCCACTGCGCCACAACAACGACAGCGTCAGCTCAATGTTTGCCGATCGAAGGAACTATCTTAAAGGCGCCTTCGACAACCTTGCGAAGCTGTCGATTCGAACGGCTCGGCCAAAGTTTGTGTTCGCCCATGTCCTTGCGCCTCACCCGCCTTTCGCGCTCGGAGCGAACGGCGAAGAAATTCACCAAAAGGGCATCCCTTTCGGGCTGTTCGACGGGGATGCATACATGGATATCGGCGGCACGGTTGAGTCCTATCAAACAGGCTATGCCGGGCAGGCTCAGTACATCAGCAAACGCATGTTACAGGCTATAGACGCGCTAACCGCGGGTTCATCCAAGCCAATCATCATCATCCAGGGCGACCATGGTTCCAAGAGCCGTCTTTCCATCAACAGCCTCGCCAAAACCGATATCAACGAGTGTTTCCCTAACCTGAACGCCTACTACGTCCCCGATTCAATTCGAAACAAGCTCTACCCCTCAATCACGCCCGTAAACTCATTCAGAATCGTTCTCACCGATCTGTTTGGCGCGAACCTGCCTGTCCTCCCGGACCGAAACTATTACTCGACCTGGGACAAGCCGTTTGAGTTTGAGGAAGTCACCGACAAGCTGAAGTGGTAAAGGCGCTCGACGCTCCGTATCAAATTAGTTCTAAGGCAACTTCCGAGCAGAAATGACGCCCCTCTCGAGAAAGTCTGAGCTGCTCGCCGTCCATTTCAATCCACTTTCGACCCTTAAGCAACTCCAATTTCGCCGGCGCCAACTCCAGACCGGTTACCGCTAAACCACCGTTCAATCTCAGGCCAAGCATGATGCGCTCCACTCTTTGAGTCGCTTCGTCCAAGGGTTCGACTTCGTAGGCTGGTTCCTGCCCTGATTCAATGGCTTCGCAATAGCGATCTGGGTGTTTCCAATTCGTCCTGCGCACGTTCCCGATCGCGCCAACGGCGCCGGGTCCATAGTTGGCGTACTCCTCACAGTGCCAATAGCAAAGGTTGTGTCGGCACTCGCGGCCAGGCATTGCGAAGTTGCTGATCTCGTATTGGTTATATCCGGCAGCCGTCATCCGGTCGAAACACTCCTCGTACATCTCCACCTGTTTCTCGTCATCGGGAAGGTCCAACTTGCCTTGGTGGGCGAGTTTATAAAAGGCGGTGTTCGGCTCGATTGTCAAGCAGTAAAGGCTTAGATGCTCAGGGTCAAGAGCAAGAGCGCGATCCAAATTGGCGTTCCATCCACGTGCGCTTTGTTGAGGAAGGCCAAACATTAGGTCCAGATTCAGGTTGTCAAAACCAGCCTCGCGTGCCGCCGCAACGGCCCGCTCAATATGCCCCGACTGATGCACTCTGCCCAGGGTCATGAGGTCTGAATCCAAAAAGCTTTGTGCCCCCAGAGAGATTCGATTAAAGCCAGCCGTGCGCATCGCCCTGAATTTGGGCATGTCCACCGTGCCAGGGTTAGCCTCGCTCGTAATCTCCGCCCCTTCGATGGGCGGGTGGGCTCGAAGGACCGCTTCAAAAATTCTGAGGAGTTGGCTTTCCTCCAGGTATGTCGGCGTTCCGCCCCCGAAGAAGATGGTCTTAGCTGGACGCCCGGTCCAAGGACTACGCTCAATTTCTGCCACTGTCGCGGAAACAGTGCGCTCGATAATCGAGCCATCCATGGCGTACGAGTTAAAGTCGCAATAGCCGCATTTACTGGGGCAGAACGGGGTGTGAACGTAAACGGCGACGGGCGATTGCGAGGTCAAGGCTCTATTTTGAATTGATCGCGATGAAAAGACCCGTGAGGGCGCCAACTGATACCGGCACCGCCGGTACGCGACAGTTGATTCACGTTGAGCCAGCGCATTGCATAAGGAGGTGATAGCCGAACCCAGCGATAGCGCCAACGCATAACCCTAAGACAACGCGCAAGACCATTGAATTCATCCTACGTCAAATCAGGCGGCAAAGTGCTTGGCGATCCTATATTGAATCGCTTGAGGAGAAGCAAGAACTGGAACAACCGCGATGCCAGCTGCTTGTTCAATGACTGCCATGGGAACGGTGTCCTCAACAACGGCGACGTAGAGCTTTGCGTCCACCAACTTCCAGGGAAAGACGTTAAAGCGCTGGATAATTTCCAGCGTGAGGCATTCCAGCGCTGCCTGGTCTATGGTGGCGATGCCTAAATCCGCGTATTCCATGCCGAGATTTTCCGCGGCGACCTGGGTTGGGTAGCGCTCATCCGAAAGACGATTGGCTCTTAGCCAGGCTCGGTAGTCCTCGTCAGCGGCGTGGCGTTGGTTTTGTCGCTCAATCGTCGCGATCCAGCGATCGCGTTGCTCTTCAGGCGATAGATTCATGCGTTCGAAAACAAGCCTCAAACGTTCTGGAATTGCTTCAATCTGTCGCACGACAATGAATTGTACGACAGCTAATCTTGCGAGGGCGGCATGGAACTCTTAATTCGCCCTAAGATAAGCTTAAAGGTATGTATGTGCCCGATGCCTTTAAGGTCGAAAGCCCTGCTTTGCTTGCTGAGTTAATGCGAAGGTTCGGTTTCGCCACCGTCGTTTGCGCCGTTGACGATGATGTGTTGACGTCTCATCTTCCTCTGGTCTATGACGAATCTAGGCATTCGTTGTTTGGGCACTTCGCGAAGGCCAACGATCACTGGAAGGCTTTTGAGACCTCTCGAAAGGCGACTGCCATCTTCCATGGCGCGCATGCGTACGTGTCGCCGACAATGTACGCCACTAAACCAAATGTGCCCACATGGGCATACACAGTAGTCCACGCCCACGGCGTCCCAAGGCTGCTGAACAATGACGAGGCGACCGATCAAATCATCGCAATGGTCGACTACTTCGACCCTTCCCTTGCTTCGACGAACCCTGAGTCAGTTGAAAGGGAGTTCGTTGGCAAGAAGGCTCGCGGCATTGTCGCGTTTGAAATGCCAATCGGCAGGATTGAGGGCAAGTTCAAAGTTGGACAGAACAAGGCTGATGCGGACCGGGAAGGCGCTGGCGAGGCGCTTTTGAAGAGTGACGACCCGTTGGTCCAGGAGATTGGCAGGCTTTACCTAGCCGGCGATTAGCCAGGAACTTTGTTGGCCTGGTTCCGTTGCGTTAGTCATGAATACCCGCTCAATCGGCCTCTCGCTTTTGGCTTTTGCAGCTCTTGCATCTGCGGATAGCTCTGATCAAGGACTTGCACCAAAAATCACCGGTAGCACGTGGCTGAATTCCAGCGGCCCTACGATGTTAAACGGCAAGGTGGCCATCGTTCACTTCTGGACATTCGACTGCATCAACTGCAAGCACAATCTTCCTGGCTATGCAGCTTGGAACAGGGAGTTCAAGGGTAAGGATTTCATAATCATTGGCATCCACACTCCAGAGACAAGCGGCGAGCGCAGTTTGACCGGTTTGAAGCAGTTCCTGAAGGATAGGAAGGTTGATTATCCGGTAGTTGTCGACAATGACGGAGCAAACTGGGATCGATGGGGAGTAAAAGCTTGGCCGACGGTTTTTCTTATCGATAAGCACGGACGGATTCGTGACTCGTGGGAAGGCGAGCTTGAGTACGACCGTGCGATGAAAACGGCGAAGTTCGCTTCCGAAATTAGGGTCCTTCTGAAGGAGGGCTAGCCCACCAAATAATCCCCAACCTTGATCGGCAGCGGCTCCTCGCTGCTTAGCTTCCCGCTCAACGTCGGGTGATACTGAAACACTCGGTGAGCCAGAAACGCGATATGTCCGTCGCGGTCCTGGGCAATTCCCTTGATCGTCACATAAGGCGAGCAGACGATGGCATGGCCATCGCGCTGGTAGGTGTCGTCAAAGCAGGTCACGTTCAAAAGCCCCGTCTCATCCTCTAGGTCAAAGAAGACAACCCGTTTCCCACTAGCCGTCGGAGGAAAGCGAAGCCGAATGGGATTTCCGACAACAAAAGCCTTGGTGTTAGGCAGTAAGTTGCTAGCCTGTACCGACGTCACTCCGCCCTTTGCCAGTACCCTCTCACGCTCGTATTCCATCAGATGGTGCTCTACGTCCATCCCAAGAATTCGGCGCTCATAGACCGACTTTTCAGCATCCGAGAAATCCATAACATCCCCAACGACTGCGGGCTCCGGCGTATGCAAAGGCAACGCGTTCTCCATACCGACAAACGAAGCAGCATAGGCAACAGCCGAAGGGATGGACCAGAGCAGCGCCCTTCTATTGGGATGCAAGCTATCGAATGCCCCGCAGAGAATCAGCCGCTCTAATTCGTCCCTGTCCGGGCGAACTCTCGCTGCGAAATCAAACAGCGATCCAAAGGGTTTG
>JBBQMJ010000253.1:0-5561 GCA_038328815.1 Fimbriimonadales bacterium
TATCCTTGGGGCGCCGCCAGGAGCAATTTTCTCCAGCTCTTCAAGCAGAACCGGCTTGATGTCCTGCACGTATGTTCGAACGTCGTCCCAATTTCCACTCTTCACGAGAGGCTCGTGATCGTACTTCCCGACAATCGCCACCCGCCGCCCGTCCTTGAAAATGAGCAAGGCGCTCTGCCAAGTCAAACTGCCCCGCAACATAAACGGCAAAATCGGGTCACCAGCCTCCGCCGTCTCCCGGACAAATGTGATCCAGACGTCAAATGGTGATTCGGCGACGAGCCGAGAGGCCTGAGCCAGCTTCTCCGCGATAAGGGAATGAGGCATTGCGAGAGGCTACCATTCCGAGGGGTTCCTGGGCATTTGACAAATGCGGCCTCTAACGTGCCCGTGAACGGGGTGGTTAAGGCGTTACGGCAAACAATTCGGTGCTCTTGAACCTGTAACTTTCGGGCGCCCTGCCTTTGAACGCGTCCTTGCCTCCAATTAACGCAAAAACTCCTCGCCTAAGCCAGACCATCGCGTTCTCCGCTCGACAGACCTTAGTGCGCCCCACGGTGGAAACAGAAAGCGTCTTGAAGTCCAAAAACTCGAACGCGCAAGCAGCGTCGGGATCGTACTTCCACCCTCCGGCAATGAGCAACCCCAAGCCCCCATAAGGACGAATCGAAGCCGCCATCCGGCCCGCAGAAAGCGAAGCAACTACCTTGGAACGCCGGGTCGCGGGATTGTAAAGTTCGATCTCTCTAGGAAAGCCCTGCTCCGATCTACCCCCAATGATCAGCACCTTGCCGTCAGCCATTACGAACAACCGCGGACGGTCGCGCGCAACGGTCATATCTCCGCCGGGCTCCATCTTGCCTGAAGCCGCCCAAAGCTCCAAAGAGCGCAAAGCCGTGTAAGTGGCCTTCCCGTTTAACCCCTGATCAACATGCTTTCCACCCGCAATCAAGACCTTCTTGAGCCGCGGTAACCAAACCGAGTCGTGGCCAAATCGGCTTTCGTGAAGGCCCACATTATTCAGGGTCGCCTTATGCGATTTTAGGTCAACCAATTGAATGCTGCCCCATGTGCGAGTCACCCCCTGGTTTCTCAATCCCCCTATGATCGCGATCTTGTCGCCTAGTTTCACTGAAGTAAACAATTCCACCGGATTCGGCAACGGGGGCCAAGTTTGAACGGCCTTGTGTTTTAGGTCAATAGCCTCGACATCTGACAATGTGTCTGACCCTTCGCAATAGCCTCCAATCACGAGCACTTGGCCATTGCCAATTGGAACCGCTTCGAAGTGGTTGCGGCCCAAGTGCATTTGGACACCTGCAGATCGCTCCTGTCCTTCGCTGTCAAGGAGTCCGATATCACTGAGGCACTTCTTGTCCGAGTAGCCATATCCGCCGAGCAGTGCGGTTCCACCATTGAAGGGAACAGCGCGAAGCGCCATGCGTTCGAAGCGGGACTCGGTAACGCCAAGGCTTATAACCTTTGGAAGGGTTATTTGGCCAATAACGGAGCTTAAGAATAGAGCTACGATCACGCGGTATGAGTATAGAAGGTGCGGTCGCGTTGGGAGGCTCGAACCCAGTTTCGAACCGCCAAGTTGGATGCTGTCATCCCGAACTCTGTGTGAGGGATCTAGCTGTCGCAGCTAATTGACTTCAATTCCTGAGGGCAAGTAACTTATCCTATGAGATTCCTCACACAGAGTTCGGAATGACAATCCAAGTAATGTCGCAACGCGTTCGATCTTACATACGAAATCTCAGGCATCGGCTTCATCCTTCTTCATGCCCCGAAAAGTGTCGACCCATTCGTTATCGCCTTTGCCTTCTGAAAACAGCCAGGTCTTATTGAAGGCGATCTTCTCGCTCGCCCGGTTCTTTGTCTTCTCGATACTCGCCAGATAGATGGAGTTCTTCCCAAATTTCTGCTTCATCCGGTCGACCGCCTTGTTTAGCAAGTCGTGCTCCTGCGCGTCTTCGAAGAGGGAAGGCGTCACTTGCTTTTCGTCGCTCAGGTTGTAATAGGTGACGCCCACAGCCTTCGGCCGTTTGAAATCTCGCTTCTCCCAGGCCTTCAAGAACGCCTCGTTCATCGTCAGCGTGTCGGAAGTCGGCGGTAAGGGGATCTTGACCGACCAAGTGCGGTCCAGTCCGGTGACAAAAATCGCCATGCCTTCCGCGCAAAGGTTGTTCGAACGCAGCCTCGCTGAAGCCTTCTGAATGAGCCGTAGCAGCACGTCTCGGCAACCCTGGTCCGTTCGGATCGCTGGAGCGAGAACGTGGGAATGGCCCATCGTCTTCTGCTCGGTCTTTTCAGCAGGAATATCAAAGCCCTGCAGCAGATACCACCAACGTTCACCAGTGATGCTGCCAAAGGCCCGGAATAGTTCTGACCTGGAGGCCGCGCAAAGCTGCTCGGCGCTGAAGATTCCGGCCGCATTAAGCCGTACCTGCATGCGCTTGTTGATGCCCGTGAAGTCGGTTAATTTCAGTGAATGAAGCTTCTGGGGCAAGTCCTTGGCCTCAATAACTACCAGTCCGTTCGGCTTCTGAAGCTCCGTCCCCAATTTAGCGAGGAACCCGTTAGGTGCAATGCCGATTGAGCAAGTCATGCACCGCCCCACGCCCTCGTAAATGGCTTCCTTCATCTTTATGCCCAGCTTATGAGCCGCATCCGGCTCCATCTCCTCACCAAGCAATCGAAACCGCATTTCGTCGATGGAGCAAACCTCCTCGACTGGCAGCACCGACTCTGCAACTTCGATGCATCGGTGGTGGTAACTGGCGTAAAGCGGCGGCCTAGCGTCGACGCAAATTAGTCCGGGACACATGACCTTCGCATCACCGATCCGAGTGCCGGTCTTCACGCCAAACGCCTTCGCCTCGTAGGAGGCGGCAATGACGAATGACGAGTCAGCCATGACTGGGCAAACCGCCACCGGCTTGCCACGCAACTCAGGCTGCTCCTGCTGCTCCACCGAAGCGAAGTAGGAGTTCAGGTCAAGAAATAGGTATCGAAGCGGCCGGTTCCCATAAGGTAGAGAGGCGTCTACCATAATTCAATTATACGGAATTCTTGACTCCGAAACGAACGAAAACTAACCACTTTGCCTTGATAATCTGTAGCGCATGGTTCCCTCTTGGATGGAGGCGACACATGATGGTCTGCTAAGTCGCACCTCAGCTACTTGATGAAACGTACTACAAGTAGTTAGGCGATACCGAGTTATCTGAAGCGGAGATTCCAGCAGGATTCCCCTTCCCATCGTCCGAAACTCCGCGGCACGACTCCTACTTGTAACATCACAGTCGCAATCCCCAGGCGCTCCAAGCCTCGACTGGTACACTCTGAAGGACCGATGGACCTTCGGAGCACCCTTAACCTACCCAACGCCGACTTCGCCATTCCGATGAAGGCTGACCTCCCACAAAGGGAGCCCGAGATTCGAAAGCGCTGGGACGAGCAGAAGATTTATCACCGCATCATGGAAGCTCGTGCGGGCGCTCCCACGTTCCTGCTGCACGACGGCCCTCCCTATACAAACTCGCCTATCCATATCGGCACGGCCATGAACAAGATCCTCAAGGATTTCGTGGTGAAGTCGCATACCATGATGGGTCTGCGTTCTCCTTACGTACCCGGCTTCGATAACCACGGCCTGCCCATCGAGCAGGCGGTCATGAAGAAATTTCAAGCTGACAAGGTCACTCCTACGGTTGTCGAATTAAGAAAGGCATGCCGCGCGCATGCTGCACGGTTCTTGGATGTCCAAACCGAGCAGTTCAGCTCCCTTGGCATTTTCGGCCTCTGGGAAAAGCCTTACGCCACGATGAACTTCCGGTTCGAAGCCGAAATCATCCGGGTCTTCAAGCGCATGGTTGAGGGCGGCTATATCTACAAGGGACTCCGTCCTACGCTCTGGAGCCCAACCTCAAGGACCGCTTTGGCCGACACCGAGATCGTTTACAAAGTGCACACGAGCAAGGCGATCTACGTCCGGTTCCCGCTGAAGCGTGACCCTAACAAGATTTTCACAGGCATCCCGAACGTCTATACGATCATCTGGACGACCACGCCGTGGACGATCCCGGCTAACTTAGCGGTCGCTTTCCATCCTGAGCTCGAATACGCAGTGGTGAATGTTGATGGCAACCATTACGTCATCCTCGACGCTCTTGTTGAGAAGGTCGCGGTTGTCCTTGGTTGGACCGATTACAATGTCGTGCAGCGTTTCGACGGCATAACCCTCGATCACACGGTCTTCAAGCACCCTATCTTTGAACGAGATTCGCTCGGCGTTGTGGCCGAGTACGTCACCACAGAAGACGGCACCGGCGTTGTGCACACTGCGCCTGGCCATGGGCGCGATGACTTCTATACCGGCGTGAAATACGGCTTGCCAATCTTATGCCCGGTTGATGAGCGGGGTGTGCTTACAGAGGAAGCGGGCGAGTTCGCAGGTGTGTATTACACGAAGTGCGATACGGTTGTTGTTGATCGGCTTCGGGAAGTCGGCAACCTTCTCCATGTATCCGATTACACGCACTCGTATCCGCATGCCGAGCGGGACGATCAGCCTGTAATCTTCCGCGCGACCGAGCAATGGTTTGTTGCCATCGACCATGACAACCTTCGCAAGCGCATGCTTGCGGAGATTGATAAGGTTGAGTGGATCCCAGCCTCCGGCAAGGCGCGTATTCAAGCCATGGTTGGCGGCCGCCCTGATTGGTGCATCTCAAGGCAGAGGCCATGGGGCGTTGGTATTCCAGTGTTTTACGGCGCAAAATCCCGAGAGCCTGTTCTAGATCCTGTCGCTATCGAAGCTGTGGCTAAACTCGTCGAGCAAGAAGGCTCCGACACCTGGTTTGAAAAAATCCCCGCCGACATACTTCCGGAAGGATATAAGCACCCGACGACCGGCGAAACTGAGTTCGTCAAAGAGACCGACGTGCTTGATGTTTGGTTCGACAGCGGCTCAACCTCTCTTTGTGTGATGGAAGGCAACGTCGAGCCGGAGTGGAAGGATAAGTGGCCGGCGGACGTCTACTTGGAAGGCTCCGATCAGCATCGCGGCTGGTTCAACTCATCCCTGGTTATCGGCACCGCCGTTAAGGGCCAAGCCCCCTACAAGCAAGTCGTAACCCATGGATTCCTAGTAGCTGACGGCGGCGAAAAGATGTCGAAGCGTTCTGGCACATCCATCGACCCTGTGGATGTCTGCAAGCAGTACGGCGCGGATATCCTCCGCTATTGGGTAGCAAGCGTTGATTACACGAACGACGCGCCTTGTTCCGATGCGCTCTTTAAGAGCTTTGGCGAGCACTACCGCCGCGTCAGGAACACGCTGAGGTTCCTTATGTCGAATCTCTACGACTATCCGGCCGACAGATGGAAGGGAGAATTGCTTGACATCGACGAGTGGGCAATCGAGCAGACCGATCTGCTTGTCTCGGATTGCATCAAGGCCTACGAGCAGTACGATTTCAGCCAGGTTGTGGGCAGCATCCACAACTTCTGCGGCAACCAACTCTCATCGTTCTATCTGGACGCGATCAAGGATC
>JBBQMJ010000254.1:0-5526 GCA_038328815.1 Fimbriimonadales bacterium
ACGACAAAACGCATACGTTCTTCCATCACTGAACACTCCTTCCAAGGCACATCACCCTCCCAGAGGTCCGCGCCTCGGACCCGGAGAATGTGTAACCTATGTGTCCGGAACGTTGTGTAACCTATGTGTCAGAACGCACAACCTGGGTTAAAGAGGCTTGCCTAATGTTTATAGGCATTAGCCCCATCTGCTTTCTCAATATTTGAGAGATCTGTACGATAATTGCGCTGTCATTGGAATACAAATCCGCGCACAATGATGCCCTCCGTTGTGGGGAGGGCGTTTGCTGGCTGATGTACCCACTTGCAGTGCCCGGATGTTGGGTCTACTTAACCGTGATCTTGCCCTTGAGCATGTTCATGCCGCAGGCGTAGTTCACTACTCCAGCCTTCTTTGGTGTGAACGTCATTGTCGTCTTCTTGCCATCTTCAAGGTTCTTGGTGATATGAAGGCTGTCAAAATTGACCGTTGACGCACAGGCCCGGTGCTTGACGTCGAACGTGATTTGAACGGGGTGCCCTGCCTTGACATTAATGTTCGCTGGCTTGAAGCCGTTGTCTACAACAATCGTTACTTTTTGGACTGCCGGGGCTGGGTGATGCTTGCCCTGCGGTCCGGCTAAGGACATCGAGGCAATTGCGATGAGCAGGAGTGTTGTTGGTGTTTTCATAGGTCTGATTCCTTTAGGACGCTGTTTGATCTGTCAGGCCGGGAAGCTTGGGCTCCTCGGAAATTGAGTCGTAATCTTCCGTTTCGGTGACCGGCCATTGCCAGTCTTTCCCGCGGAAAGTCTTGTTGAGCCAGCGGACGAAGTCGTCCACGTAGGTATGCATGATTGGGATGTCGAAGAGGGAAAGGATCGTGCCGCTGATTAGTCCGCCGACAACCGCCATGGCCAGCGGCTGATAGGCATCAAGCCCCGTTTTCGGCGCGAATGCGACGGGGAGCATGACTAGCAACGTGATGCCGGCAGTCATCAAGATCGGCCGCAGTCGGTCTGGGCATGCGCGCCTGATTGCCTGATCCCGCGGGATTCCCCGATCCCGGTATTTCATGATTAAATCAATCATCAGCACGGCAGTCGTGATGTCCATGCCGGTCAGCACGATAATGCCAAGGATGGACACGGTCGAGAAGGACTGATGGGCGAGGAAGAGCGCGACGAACACTCCGGCAAGCTCAAGAGGCAACGAAGCGAGCATCTGAAGCGGCTGCAGGAATCCTCGGAACTGAACGACAAGGACGAGGTACATCATGACGAGCGACAACATTAGGCCGCTAACTAGCCGCCTAAAGCTATCCATCATCTGGGTCATGTCGCCGCGCATTTCCATTCCATAGCCGGATGGGAAGTTCACAGGCGCGATGCCAAGCTTCTTGTTTCCGCCGTAGGTGTTTGCGACCAGGTTCATTACCACGTCCATGCTTGGCAAGTTCCCAAGGCGGTAGTAGCCGGTAACGCCGATGACCCTCCTCAAACTGTCGTGCTCAATGACTGTTGGAGCGATGGTGGGAACGACGGATGCAACAGAACGCAGCGGGATTTGCTTGCCGTCCGGAGTCGTGAGGTACATGCTTTCCAGATCTTCCGGGGTCCGGCGTTCGTCCCCCTCATACCGAACCTGAATCGTGTTCTGCCTTAGGTTCGGCAGCCGATAAAACTCGCTGGTCAAACCTCCGCGCGTGGCGTAGTAGGCCTGCTGCGCAATTTGATCCGGACTGAGGCCCACTTCTTGAGCGCGTTGGAGGTCCACCTGGATCCTGTAATCGGGGACGCCCAACGCCCAGGTCCTGCTTGGCTGGAACATCTCG
Organism: Fimbriimonadales bacterium; assembly: GCA_038328815.1. Taxonomy (GTDB): domain Bacteria; phylum Armatimonadota; class Fimbriimonadia; order Fimbriimonadales; family Fimbriimonadaceae; genus JBBQMJ01. The sequence goes on from JBBQMJ010000254.1 coordinate 1,813, forward strand.
GGCATCTTGTTAGCGACACCAAGCACCTGCGATCCTAGCTGATCCAACTCCTTAAGGTCAGGCCCGTAGATGTTGACGTGCACAGGCGCGGCGGCTGTCGCCATGACGTCCGATCCCATCTCTTTGATCTGGAACCTGCGAATGCCGGGCACCGTCTGGAGCGCCTCCTTTTGAACGGCATCGATGACCTGGAAGATCGTGTTGCGACGTTCATCCTTGTCGCTGAACGTGAACATCATCGCCGCGCCATTGGCGGCAGGCATCTGGTAGCCGGTATAGAATGGGGACCACGTCTCGAACATCGACTCGGCGCCCATTTCAATGCTCGCTTTCTGCACCTCCGGGTGCTTGCGGATGATTTGCTCGATCTGCTTGACAGCCTTCTCAGTGCCAGCATATGAGGTGCCTGGCTGCATCTCTAGGAAGCCCGAAGCCTGCCCAGTATCGGCAAGTGGCATCATCTCGGAACCGATGAAGTAATAGAAACTGAAACCCAAAATGAGCGTGGCGAGCACCCGCGTGAAGTTTGTAAACCTGTGCAAGAGAAGCCAGTCGATTATGTTGGCGTACCCATGCTCGATGCGGTCCAAGCCTCTCTGGACGGGATCGAGAACTTTGTATAGGAGAGACAGCCCGGGCTTCTTTCTTTCCTCATTCCGACCTTCCTCGGACCTAAGGAGCTTGGCTGCAAGCAGCGCCGTCAAGGTGAATGACACAAACATTGAGGCGAGCAGGCCGAAGATCAGCGGCCAGACGAGTTCGACGAACATCAAGCCCACAATCCCACCGGCGAAGATAAGAGGCAGGAGCGCCAACACGATCATGAGGGTCGAAGCGATTACCGCGACTCTAACTTCCGCAATCCCGTCGATGGTGGCCCGCTTGGGCGTCTTGCCCATCTTCAAGTGTCGTTCGACCGCGTGAATGTCGATGATGGAATCATCGACCAGCCGTCCGATACTGAGCAGGAGACCGATAAGCGTTCCGCTATTGAACGTCATGCCAAAGGGCACCATCATCAATACGGCCATCGCGAGCGACGTTGGCAAAGTCACCATCGAGATCAGGGTGCCGCGCCACTCACCAAGAAAGAACATGAGGGCAAGGCCCGTGAGAATCACGGCGACGCCAAGCTCGTGCCACACGTTCTCAAACAGGATATCGACGAAGTGGGCGTTATCGTACGCCACGTCAAACTTGATCCCAGAATTCTCGGCCTGAAGTTGCTTGACCACGTTCATGACCGCTGGTACGACCTGCGCCGAACTTGCTCCGGGGTTTTGAATGACGCTCGTTGAAATGGAGGCCTTGACCTCCCCGCCCTTGTTGTCCAAATAGTCGTAGCCGCTGCGCTTCTCCCAATAGCCGTCTACGACCCTAGCCACATCCCGGACATAGATCACCTTCGGAGGACCGGACGCTATTGACCGCTGGGCCCTCGGTGCGGCGGGGGCGGATGCGCCTCCCATCCCCATGCCTCCGCCAGATGCGGGAGCGAGGCCGTTGGATGCTTGCCCCCCCGTCACCGTAGAAACCGGGTAATTCATGACGTCCGACGCCGAGGAGGCTTTGGTTTCGACCCGGATAATCCCTTCTCGATCACCACTAGTAAGAGTTCCGCCACTCGTGCTGACATTGGATCGGTCGATCGCATTACGCACATCAAGAATGGAAATCCCGTAAGAGGCGAGCTTATTGCGATCTACGATCACCTGAAGTTGCCGCCTGTAGCCACCAAATGGCACGACTGCATATACGTCTTGCACCGACTTAATGCGTTGCACAACTGTGTTGTCCGCGAACTGACGCACCTTTGCCATATCCCAGCCCTGGGCAGGATCGCCCTGGATGGAAAGCGTTAGAACGGGGAGGTTTAAAGGGTCAATCGGGACGACAAACGAAGGTTTGAGGTTTGCTCCAGTTGCAGGCAAATTTGACTGGACAACGTTCATCAGCGACTGGATGTCCGTCTGCGCCCTCTGCATGTCTGTGCCGTAAGGGAACTCCAAGGTGACGATCGAAAATCCGTCCTGGGAGGTGGACCGCACATAGCGAACACCTTTCACATTGATAAGCTGCTCTTCGATTGGCTTCGAGATGTAGCTCTCCATCTCTTGCGCTGATAGGCCGGGCATCATCGTGACAACGCCGACCATCGGGCTTTCAACGTAAGGAGCAAATCGCCTGGGCATGCGGCCAATGGAAATCCAGGCCAGGGCAAGCATTGCCACGAAGAACGCGATCACCGCGTAGGGGTGCTCAATTGACCATTGCGGGATTTTGTTTAGGCTGCTTTGAACCCGCACCTTCACTGGGCAACCGCCTTGCCATTGAGCATCTTCATTGGGCAGTTGAACTTCAATTCCTTGCCCGAAGGCTGGGGAGGGAATTCAATCGTAACCGGCTGATTTAAGGGCAGGGCTTTTCGGATTCCGAGGTCTGGAAAGATCACTTCTGTGCCGCACGTCTTATCGTCGCGTCGGATAAACGTGACTTTGAACGCCATGTTCGCCGGCACATTAATGGAGGTCGGAACATATCCTGCGGCTGTTATTTCGACAGTCTGATCCATCAACTTCTCCATGGGTTCCTTCGAAGTCACCATGGATCCGACCGGTTCGGACGTCGTGACACGCATACCCGCCGTCAAACCCAGCGGTGGTGAAACAACTACTTGCTGACCACTTTCGAGCCCGGATTTGACGGCCACCAGGTCACCTGCCCGCTCGCCAATTACGATCTCCTGGTGCAAAAGGGTGTATTCGTTGTTACCTCCCGGAGCGGCTAGCCAGACATAGGGATGGTCTTCGATGGTCTGCACAGAGCTACTTGGGATCACAAGCGCGGAATCGCTTCCTCCGAAGGAAATCTGCATCGAGACAAACTGGCCAGGGAGGAATCGGCCATCAGTATTGGCGTACAGCGCTTCAACAACGCCCGTTCGCGAACTCGGGTCGAGAGAGGGTGAAACTGAGGTCACCTTTGCCAAAACCGGAGGTTCTTTGGAGTCCCGCCGGGCGATGCTCACATTCGCCTCAAGCTGAATGCGGGCAAGATCGGATGCGGGCACGTTCGCCTGCAGTCGGATCGGTGAGATTTGGGAGACCCTGAGAATGGTTTGCCCAGGTCCAACGACTACACCCGGGCTTATGGTGCGCTCAGTGATAACTCCATCAACGTCAGACCTCAATTCTGCGTAGCCGCGCTGGGTTGTTGCGCCGCGTAGACTAGCCGACGCCTCGGCGACCCCTGAACGCGACTGCCCTATCTTCCCCTTGGCTGCTTCTGCCGCGGACTGGGCGGTTTGTACACTCGCTTGCTTGGCGCGGACTCCTGCTTGAGATTGCTGCACTTTGCGTCGGCCGGCGGCAATTTCTGCGTCCGTCTTTCGTAGCTCGGCTCGTGAAGAGTTGACTCCCGCTGAGGATTTTTGAGCGTCAGCCTGTGAGCGCTGCCAGTCGTCCTTGGAGATTGCCCCCTTGTCAAAGAGCGATTTCATGCGAGCCAGTTCTTGCTGCTGGTAATCGTAATCCGCTTGGGCGGCGGCGACCGCGGCTTCCGCACTCCCCCTGCCTTGCTGAGCTGCTTCGAGCATGGCTCTCGCCTCAGCGACATCGCTTTGCGCCATAGACACCTCGGCTCGCGCCTGGGTGACCATGTTGAGCGACTGCTGATACTCCATCGTCGCCACGCTCACGCCTTGCGCAGCCGTGT
>JBBQMJ010000255.1:0-5525 GCA_038328815.1 Fimbriimonadales bacterium
AATCTCAACCGACGCAAGTCCAGGTGCTTAAGGGCCTTTACGAAGAGTTCCGCTCAACTGGCGAAATGCCAGAAGTATCTTTCGAAGAGTTTGTCCGACTGGCGAAGCCCACAGTGGTTGTTGCTTCCCCCGCGGAGATCACTGGCTACCTTGACGCCAAAGAGTCGGATTGCTGATCAGCCTTCGCGATTTCAAGGTCAGGGTGTCGCAGGATGGCTTATGCCTGCGTCCGCAAGAGCGCTAACCTTGATTCAGTCCTTGATATACTCGCGCCACAAACTCTTGATCCAGCCGCTTAGCGACATACCAATCAACAGAGTGCCTGCCGCAAATCCCCACATCCACACACGCTGCCCGTGCATCACCTTGGAAGCGCTAAACCACATGACTAGCACTGAAAGAACAGCCATTGTAATGGCCCATGCCTTGAGATAAGGCACCATGAATTCTTTGTCAAGGTATTCGGGTGTAGAGGGCGCTTCGGTTTCGCAATAGACTTCAACTAGGGCAAAAGCCTGCTTGGGCGGTAGTCCCTTAGATTCGTGAAGCTTTTGCGAGAGCATATGCCGTGAAACGGGACGGTTGTCCTTTCGGGCAGCCATTATCTCTTCGAATATAACGCGCTCATTCTCGCCTTCAGGAGGCGTCGGTAACTGAGGAGCCGATCTCACTTTTCCACCTCTACTTCCACTATAGTAGCTCAAATATTTTTGCATTGACCCTGATTTCCCTTATTAGTTCTCTCGCTTTTGACAGGGAATACGCCTTCACAAATCAAGCTAGTGCCAATCTCTAATATCTTTAGGTCTTGTGACCCAACCCCCCAATTTGAATCATCGTCAGCCTCAAATGGCCAGGCTACTGCCGATATTGGAAGAGAAGTAAACTGGCGTTTTGAGGTCCGGTCGAATCTACAATGAAATTGAATGAGGCTTAAATGATTCTTAGCAAAAGGGCTGTGGTACTGATATGTGCGGTTGGCGGAGTCTGCGCGCTAGCGGCGGCTTGGCAGGAAAGCAAGAAGCTATACCTAAACGGCCAAGTGGCATCCAGTGACCTCCGCATTATCGACGGTAAGTCCTACGTTCCGGTCACCGATGTTGCCAAAGCGCTGGACCTTACAATCCAAAAGCGGGACGATGGGTACGAGCTTGTCAAGGGAGGCGGCGCGGGCCAAATCGCCAACTCAAGCACCGGCAAGATCGGCTCCGAAGTCTTTACTGGCCAGTGGCGCTTCAAAGTGCAATCCATGGAGCGGTCGAAGCATTACGACGTCAAGTACAGCACTTACTCTTATCGTCGCACCTACGACCCGAAGGATGGATTCGAGTTCGTGGTGCTTTCTTGCCAGGTCAAGAATGGCCGGACGGAGAAGGATGAGCTCGTCCTGGGTAAGTGGGATGGAAACAACACAGCCCTGACCGATTCCGCGGAGCAGACTTACGAACCAACTTTTTATGACGTTAAGGAAACGGAAGGCTCACCGACCGGCGTCTCGTTCCTACCCGGCTCAGCAATCAACTTCGTCCTCGTCTTCGAGGTTCCGGTTGGGACCAAGGTCAAAGACCTAGTGTTCACGGCAATCCGCTACCAATACCGAGGCAAGTTCGACCAGGACAAGGTGAAGCCGACGGATATTCGGGTAGCGCTGGAATAGGGAACTAGGAATTAGGAATTAGGAATTAGGAATAGGGAATGGGGACCGGAAGATTTCGTTTCTCCTGTCCTTATTCCTAATTCCACTATTCCGAATTCCCTTCGCGGCTACAGTCCTCTATCGCCAATAAACTTCAGCAAGTCAGCGCAGCGGCAGCTATAGCCCCACTCATTGTCGTACCAAGCGACTGCCTTCACCAAGTTGCCCAGGCCCACCGTATCGATTGCGCTGAAGATCGAGCTGTGCGAATCGCCCTTCAGGTCAGTTGACACCAGCGGCTCTTCGGAGTACCGCAGAATGTTCTTCATCGGTCCGTGCGCGTACTCCTTCATCGCCGCGTTGATGTCTTCAACGCTCGCTTCCTTCACAAGCAGGGCAGTGAAATCTACCACGCTGACCGTGTTAACCGGGACGCGAAATGCCATGCCTGTAAACTTGCCCTTCAGTTCCGGAATGACCAGGCCAACTGCCTTGGCTGCACCGGTGCTGCTAGGAACGATGTTCTGAGAAGCGGCGCGCGCGTCGCGCAGATCTTTCGATGCCGTGTCCTGAGTCTTTTGTGAGTTCGTGAAGGCGTGAACGGTTGTCAACAGCCCCTTCTCAATGCCGAACCGCTCGTGGAGAACCTTGGCTACGGGGGCCAAACCGTTCGTCGTGCAGCTTGCGTTCGAGATCACGTTGTGCTTGGAAGGGTCATACATGCCCTCGTTGACACCCAAAACGACAGTAACGTCTTCGTTCTTGGCCGGAGCGCTGATAACGACTTTCTTGACTCCTCTTTCGAGGTGCGCTTTGGCCTTCAGTGCGTCCGTAAACAGGCCTGTGCACTCCAGAACAACGTCAACGCCTAACGTGTCCCAGGGTATCTGTGCCGGGTCACGCTCAGCAAAGCTCTTGATATGCGAGCCGTTGACGATGATCGTCTGCTCATCATGCTCTACCTGGCCGTGAAATGGGCCGTAAGTCGAATCGTATTTGAACAGGTGCGAGTTCGTCGTCGTGTCCGTAAGGTCGTTGACGGCGACCACTTCGAGGTCGGCAGGATAACGCTCCAGGATAGTGCGCAAAGAAAGCCGGCCAATGCGGCCAAAACCGTTAATTCCAATTTTAAGTGCCACGTAAAAGCTCCAAATAGGGCCGCGCTGCCCGCGGGTTAAGATGCCTTGAGTCTACCTCTGGCTCCTGAAATCCGCGGGAACGGATGTCGGTCCATCGAGTCGAGGCCGAGCCCAACCTCGCAAAGGGTTAGGGGCCTATTTTTGAGCGCAGTCCCTAGGATTATTGTACCTTGCGTTGGGACGCGAAACAAAGTCGCGCGAACCTTAAGGCTCGGGAATCAGACAGGCTTCATCCGGGTGAAGAACATCCGGCCGAAGAATCTTCATTCCCACCAGCCAGCCGAGCACGATGCACGTCGCGCAGGCCACGAAAGGCGCGTAATGCGCAAACGACTCGCCTAGTCGAAGTTCAGCGCCGAGGGGACCGAGCCTCTCGTAAAGCATCCCTCCGAACGACGCACCAATGATGGCGCCAAGACCTTGCGCGGTCATCACAGCACCCAAGTTCGCCGCCCGCTTGCATGGATCGATATCGCTTACGCTCGCCATCCAAGCTGGAATTGCCAGCAGGAACCCGATTCCGCAAGGCATGCCGCCAAGGGCGAATACCCAGGCCTGACGCAGGAACGGCACGAAAGCGCCAGACGCGATAATGCAGAGCCCAAGCGAAGCAAGCCCCATCCCGACATGGACTGCTTTCGTCCTGCCGATTTTTTCGCCGTACTTGGAAAGCGGGACACTCAAGGCGGCCATCAAAATGGCGGCAGGGAAGACAACGCCAAAGCCAAACTTCGACTCGCTCATCTGAAACTCGTCTTGGGCGAAGAGCTTGATGATCGGCATAGGGAAGCCGATGCCTGCGAAAGTCACGATCGCTAAAATCAAATAGCTTGGAATCTTCTTCGCGGAGGCAATGAATTCCCCAATGTTGAATTCGCCAGGCTCATCACCTGCCGCATGAACGGACTTTGCTTTAGGCGCTAGCCTCCAGGAGCTGAACGAAACGGCAGCAAACAAGCCGGCGGCAAGGAACAGGCTCCCGTATTTGGTGTGGCTCAAGTCGTTGACCGATCCACCAATAGGCAGGGCCAAGGCAATGCCCAGCATGTAGCAAAGGTTGAGCAACGACATCGCCTGTTGTCGCTCGTTGTCATCGACGCTGTCACCCATCGCGGCAAAAGCAGCGGGCCAAAGCATCGCGGCGCCGATGCCATCCAGCATTCGGAGCAAAACGAAAGCGAGAACTTCAACAGGGCTACCGCCGTGCCTTGGCACCACAAAGCTCAGCAAGCACGTGGCGACACTTAGGGCTGGTCCCACGGTCATTAAGGTCCGGTGACCGTAACGATCTGCTAAGTGGCCCATCGGGCTCTTGAAAACCGCCTCGCTCAATAGAAAGGCGACGAGGACGACTCCAATGACTGAGGTGCCGAATTGACGGTCGTCGCGCAGGTAAACCGGCATCGTAGAGACGTTAAGCACCGCGTAGCCAATCTCGGCCAAGAGTGCAATGACGAGCAAACGAAAAACGGCAGGTTTTCGAAGGAGTGGGGTCGGCTGCTTCAACGGCTTTTCCAGCGTGATCATGCGGACCTAGCATTGCTAATGCGCGTTTTCACGGCATCGCGTTGCGCTATTGTACTAAACGTCCCACTCACGTAGCCTATCGCATACTTCCCAGGCGGTGTAACGCCCTAATACTTCGGAACATTGTAACTCCATCGAAGTTCCCATGCCTACCGATTGATGGGCCAACCCGATTTCCCAGTGCAAGAATTCATAGGTTGCAGTGGGTTTGGTGGCGCATTAAGCGTATTCGAACTGGCCGCTAAAGACCTTGGCCAGTCATCGAGTCTCTTTACGGCGACAGGTCACCAGGGTTGTGGTTTCCTTACTCTGCAAAAACGCAGCCGGGTCTGCGCACTCCCCATAATAGGTCAATCGATGCGGGCGTTCATGGAAATCTCAAATGTCCGGCCGGGCGGGTACTTCCTCGAACTCGCTGACTTGCGCTTGGGCGAATCTGTGGTTTGCTGCGAGACCTCTAATCGCGGTCCCGGGTGGTTGCTATTCGAGAAACCCCTTGACGTCCTTGAAGCCAGGAGGATTGAGGACGTCGCAAAGCTCCTTGAAGAAGCCGAGGCCCTGGTCGATGGCGGAAAATTCGCGGTGGGTTGGTTAACCTATGAATCTGCCCCCGGCCTAAATTCCAAGATCAAGACCTGTTCACCAGAAAAGCAGCCTCTGGCTTGGTTTGCCATTTATGGCCAGCCGCCCACGCATTGGCGAGAACTCGCTCCAAGCAGCGTTGGGCATCCGAACCTGGTCGGACAACGGGTCGACCGGCTCACCTATGGCTCAGCATTTGCAAAGGTGAAGGAGGAGCTTGCTGCAGGTTCCTCTTACCAGGTCAATCTCACGTTCCAGCAGCAATATCGTTTGCCTGGCACAGCGCATGAACTATTCGCCGCAGGTTGTGGCGTATCGCCGCCACCCTATGCAACGTTCATCCAAGGTGGCAATTGGCAAGTTGCGAGCTTCTCGCCTGAGCTTTTCTTTGAACGTTCGGGTTCGCGAGTAGAAATGAGGCCTATGAAGGGCACGATGCGGGTCCCCGAGGGTGGCGCCACCCAGGCAACCAAAGACCTTGCAACCGACCCAAAGACCATCGCCGAAAACCTGATGATCGTGGACATGGTCCGCAACGATCTGGGGCAGGTTGCTTCCATAGGTTCGGTAAAAACCTCCAACCTCATGGCCGTGGAACGTCACGGCAAGATACTGCAAGTCACGTCCGGAGTCACAGCCTC
>JBBQMJ010000256.1:0-5515 GCA_038328815.1 Fimbriimonadales bacterium
CAGTCATGGCCGGTTCGGGCGGGATATTAGCGCCAGCGATGAAAGAGTTCGCTTACCGACTCGTTGAGATGGATTCTGCGAATGGCTTCGCCAATGAGCGGGGCTGCGGGCAGAACGGTGAGTTTGTCCATCATCTTGGCCCTTGGAATCGGGATCGTGTCGAGACAAATAACCTTGCTGATGACGCTGTCTTGCAGTCGTTGCGTAGCATTGCCGCTAAACACGGGGTGGGTGCAGCTTGCGACCACCTCTTTTGCGCCCCTTTCAAGGAGCGCCTCGGCGCCGCTGATGATGGAGCCGCCAGTGTCGATCATGTCATCGATGATCACGCACTTCTTGCCTTTGAAGTCTCCGATGATTTCAACAACTTCCACCTTGTTTGGCTCTGGGCGGCGTTTGGCTATGACGACAAAAGGTTTGCCCAACATTTCTGCTAAAGACTTGGCACGGCCGACGCCAGCGACGTCTGGGCTCACGACGACCATATCCTCGTCCTTGTAGCCTTGGTCGACCATGTAATCACCAATAATTGGCCCGCCATAAAGGTGGTCCACAGGCATGTTGAAGAAGCCCTGAATCTGCTCGGCGTGAAGATCTATGGTGACAATTCTTTGGGCGCCAGCCTGGGTGATAAGATCAGCGACGAGCCGGGCCGTAATTGGCTCACGCGGCTTAATCTTCTTGTCTTGCCGGGCATATCCGTAGTAGGGCATGACGACGGTCATACGACGAGCCGAGGCTCGGCGGAACGCGTCAAGCATGATCAGGAGTTCCATGATCGTGTCGTTCGTGGGGCTGCAGGTTGGCTGAAGCAAAAAGACGTCGTTGCCGCGCGCACTCTCATCGATCATCACCCGGATTTCGCCGTCGCTAAACTTCGTTGAAGTGCAGCGGCCAAGGCTAATTTCAAGGTGGTCGGCAACGCGTTGGGCAAGCTCAGGGTGGGCATTGCCAGCGAAGAGCTTCATGCCGCTTAGGCTTCGCTTCGCAATGGATGTCATGTCTTTCTCTTGCGCCAATGTGCTGCCCATTCTTCTTTGACCTCTTGATGTGCCCTGCCGATACCCAATGCATCACCAGGGACATCCTTAGTGATTACGCTTCCTGCCGCGATGAATGCCCCATCACCGATAGTAATGGGCGCGACCAGTGTGCTGTTTGATCCAACGAAGACGTCTTGCCCGATCTTTGTTTGATGCTTTGCGTACCCATCGTAATTGCATGTGATGGTCCCGGCTCCGATATTTGAGCCAGCTCCGATGGAGGCATCGCCTATGTAGGTGAGGTGAGAGGCCGCAGCTTTCTCCCCTAGGGTCGCATTCTTGACTTCGACAAAATTGCCCACCTTCACTCTGTCACCCAAGACGCTCTTGGGTCTAAGGTTCGCGAAGGGGCCACATTTCACCTCTTTTCCGAGCTTAGCCTGTGAAAGCCGGCTCATATAGACGAGGGAATCGTCCCCGATTTCGGAGTCATCGACAATCGTGTATGGCCCGATTCGGCAACCCCTGCCTATCGTGGTATGGCCGTTGATCGTCGTGCACGGTTCGATGACAGCGTCGACAGCAATCTTCACATCTGGGCCGATGAATATAGAATCGATGTCGCGAATTGTTACCCCGTTGATTGCGTGTGCACGGAGAATTCGTTGACGCATGACCCTCTCGGCAATGGCAAGTTGCCAGCGGTCGTTGACGCCCATGAATGTGTTGGTGTCGCCAAACCGTTCGACCAGTGCGCGGCCACCCTCCTTGACGATCGCCTCAATGACGTCGGTCAAGTAATACTCGCTCTGGGCGTTGCTGTTGCTGAGCTTGGGCAGGTGCCTGAGCAGGGTCGGTCCGTCGAAGCAGTAAATGCTGAGGTTGACTTCACGAATGGCTTTCGTTGCGGCGTCGGCGTCCTTTTCCTCAACGATTTGTAGAAGGTTCCCCTCGTCGCTCCTAACTACCCGACCATAGCCGGCCGGATCGGACATTTCAACAGTTGCGACCGTACATGCGGCGCCATTCTCTTGGTGCTTTTGAATGAGGGTGCAGAGGGCGGCTGAATCTAAGAGGGGCGTGTCACCGGGAACGATGAGCACGGGGCCAATGTGGCTTGCCAGGAGCGGGGCGGCCATTTGGGCAGCATGGCCAGTGCCGTGCTGCTCCCTCTGCCAAGCGTATTGATAGCCGTTACCCAGGGCTTCTTCAACTTGCTCGCCCCCATAGCCGACTACAATGACCGGCTTATCGATTCCCGCGCCTTTCATCGCGCGGCCGATCAGCTCTACCATGGGCAAACCGCACACCGTATGGAGGCCCTTGGGTAGGGCCGAGATCATTCGTGTTCCCTTCCCCGCTGCGAGGATAATTCCGGCGACCGGTCCAATTTGCATAATGATCATAGGTCCCAACCCTCGCGTCCTTTTGGGTGGGCAATGTTAAAGAACGTCTATTTTGCCCCACCGGGACCCCATCCTACAAGTTGACGGACGATTCTATTTATTCGCGGTTGGAGTAAGGGCCAATGATACAGAAGTGGCAGCGAAGTGCGCTCTTGATAGACAATGAAGCTGATGCCTCTTCACATCGTGGATCATCCGCTTGCCAGGCACCTTTTGGCGCTACTGAGAAACGTAGATACGCCGCCCGAGCAGTTTCGATCGGTCTGCAAGAGCCTGACGAGCATCATTGTGCTTGAGGCAACGCGAAGTCTTCCCACCACGCCCTCGGATGTGCAAACACCCATGAAATTAACCGAAGCGTCGTTGCTATCAAGGCCGTTGTCGGTGATACCAATACTACGCGCTGGGTTGGGGATGCTTGATCCGGTGGTCGATTTGTTTCCGGATGTTGCAGTTGGCTATATCGGCCTTGAGCGCAATGAGGGAACAGCGGTGGCCCACAGTTACTATTGCAAGCTCCCCCATATTGAAGGAACGGACGCTATTTGTTTAGACCCAATGCTAGCGACTGGCGGTTCTGCTTCGCAGGCACTTTCATTGATCGCGGTTAGGAACCCAACCTCACTTGCCATGGTTTCCATCGTTGCCGCTCCTGAGGGAGCAGCAAAGTTAGCCAGTGACCACCCCGAAGTAAATGTGTATGTGGCAGCAGTAGATGAGGGTTTGGACGCCCGAAAATATATCGTTCCAGGGCTCGGAGATTTCGGTGATCGACTTTACGGAACGCTGTAAATCCGCCCTCAAAAAATCATAAAAATAGTTTGGAACAATGGCCGTTCCGTTGAAGTACTTGTTACGAGCGACATTTTTCGGGGGTCTTGGGGGGCACAACACATTGTCTCATTACAAGGTTGATTGCGACGAGCTCTGAAAATCCTCGGCGAATGAAGTTCAAATTTACAAATTGCCGTCAATTGTGACGGCAGGAGTTGAATTCATAATGAAGACGAAGAGCATGGTTAAGGTCGCCGCCTTTGCAGCGATCCTTGGTTCCGCAGTTTCCGCTCACGCGCTTGTCTTGACGATTTCGTCATTTGGCAGCTACCTGGTCGCAGGCAATACGGCGACTTTCACCGAATCCGTGGTCTATCAATCCACGATTCCAGCGGCGAGCCCATTCACTACTTTGACGGCAGTGTTCGATATCCCGAGCCAGACCGGTACAGCGACTTACATGAACGCCGACGACTCGCAGGAGTTGGTCTACAACTTCATTATTACTGGGACCGCCTTTAATGGCCCTTTTGAGGCAGCAGCCGGAACATGGTCGTATGCTTCTGGCAAAGGCGACTACGCGAATTTCGCGTCGGGTTCCGGAACTAATACGATCAACATCGACACACTCGACCAGACGTCCCTTTTCACAACGAAAGGAGAGCTCCTCCCGGTCCCAGAGCCGGCTTCCATTGCGGCTATAGGCATTGGAGTCCTTGGCCTGATCCGGCTACGCAAGAAGTAAATAACCCGTTCCCTCAATGCGCGGCCAGGTCATATATTGACCTGGCCGCGTTTTTGCTTTTACGGTTTGGTGCGCTGCTTTTTGCGAAGGAGCAGTGCGAACTAGCCAAGAGCAAGCAGGATTCATTGCTTGCCTAATGGGTCTTGATTCATCTATTCGGAAGAAATCGTTACGTTGTGACGGATAGTTGTCTTCGCCCAACCGTCAGCTGACTTCTCTGTGACTTGTCGCTCTAGACCGTTCACGAGCACGTTAATCGTTGGATCACTAGGACGCAGTTTGTGAGCTGCCTTAGCGGCATCCAGGGCCTCGTCATATTGCATCATGCGGTCCAAGCATTGAGCCAGCTTAAGAGCGGCTTCCCAGAATTTCTCATCGAGCAAAAGGGCGGTTCGAAAAGAAGCGGCTGCGCCAGCATAGTCTGTCCGTCGGTAGAGACACAGGCCTATATAACCGTGTAGCTTCGCGCTTGAAGGGTGGTCCGCTATGAGTTGCTGGCAGGAGGTGAAAGCCCCGTCCCAGTCTCCGCGACCCATCATTTGTTCGACTTCTTCTGTCATTTAGCCCTCTCTCATTTGCATAACGCGCAGTAAGGGGTAAAGGTTTTGCCTTCCCTATAGTAAATCAACTTTTGTTCGAAATGACCAGTCCCTTAACAATATTCTCGATTTGGGACTCTAGCTGCGGCACTGCTTGCCGATAACTCCAATGAGGGCTCTTTACGCCTCGCAAAAATAATGGAACCTCTCCAGAAGATGCTTAAGCATACGGACCTGCTTGTCGGCCTCGGCATGCTAGGTATCGTTGGCATGCTTATCATGCCGCTACCGCATTGGATGCTGGACGCCGGTCTGGTCGCCGCAATTGCAGGTTCCGTTATCATCCTTTTGGCGAGCGTCAGCATTAGCGATCCGCTTCAATTCTCCGTCTTCCCAAGCCTATTGCTTGTCACGACGCTTTTCAGGCTTGCCCTGAGTATTGCGGCGACTAAGCTGATTCTAGGTACCGGGCAGGCGGGCCACGTCATTCAGACATTTGGCGACTTCGTCATGGGTGGCGATTTTGTGGTTGGCTTTGTTGCCTTCTTGATCCTTGTAATCGTCCAGTTCATCGTTATTACAAACGGCGCTGGGCGTGTTGCTGAAGTTGTCGCCAGGTTCACTTTGGACGCTTTGCCTGGCAAGCAGATGGCCATCGACGCCGACCTTGCAGCCGGTTTAATTGACGACGATGGCGCAAAGGCGCGACGAAAGCAGATCAAGCAAGAAGCAGATTTTTATGGTGCGATGGATGGCGCTTCCAAGTTCGTCAAGGGCGATGCGATTGCGGCGATTCTGATCATTGTCGTCAACATTGTGGGTGGCTTCGTCGTTGGTTTCATGCGGGGCGATGGCGACGCGATGACTATCCTTCACAACTACTCGCTGCTATCTGTTGGCGAAGGTCTTGTCTCTCAGCTTCCTGCGCTCCTTATCAGCACGGCCAGTGGTCTGATGGTTACGAGAGCCGGGCAGGACAAGAGCATGGGCGGCGAGTTGACTGGCCAACTTTCTCAGCAGCCTAAAGCTTTCTTCACCGCTGGCCTCGCACTTTGTGCGATGGCCTTT
>JBBQMJ010000257.1:0-5511 GCA_038328815.1 Fimbriimonadales bacterium
CGTGTCGCAGTGGACGCCATCAATGCTGCCGCTGAGGCGGTAAGAAACTTCAAGGAACATATTTTGCGAGAAGTTCATACCCACCAAGATGCTGCCACCAAAGACGGTCTTCGTATCGCTATTCGTGTTCGTGACGACGACGCTTGAAATGGTGGTGGAAGTCGTCGAGCTTCGAACGTGGTTGCGGAACATACCAACGCTGGCGCCGATGTACGGAGCCCCCATACCCTTGCCCATTCCGCCAGTCATGGCAGACCGTACAGCAAGCTGCAACGAACCTGACTCAATCGTGTTCCCATGTCCGCGGTGCGAATCAAAGTCAACGTCGATGGAAAACTTGTTATTGCTAGAACCTGCTCCGCCCATGTACTTGGACGAAATGTCGTAGCTTAAGCCTGCGGTGAAACCAGAGTTGTTTGTAGCGTCTCGAGAATCCTTGTTCGAGAGATAGCTAAGGCCAGCCCGGACAGAGAACGGGTGGATGTTAGTGTCTTGGGCGCAGGCAACGCCTGCTACCGAAATTATCAGAGGGGTCGTAATTAAGGTTGCTTTTTTCAATTTAGATGCTCCAGAGGAAGGGCGTTCACGGGGACCATACCCCTATTTTTACTGTCTGGTCAATGAGGTCCTAGATCGAAAGCATCGGATTTCAGTAATAAGCCAAGGTGAAACATCGTGTCGCTAAGGCTCATTGCCGAAGCCTTCGCAGCCCGCTCGACTAAATCAACGACTTTGATACCATCATCCCCCGCTTCCGCTACTTGGAGCGTTAATTGCTCAAACAGGTTCCCGTGGGTGATGCCAATGGTGTCTTCGTACAGCGCGAATCCCATTTTCCCCGCCATTATCTGCTTGCCGTATGCGCTAAGAAGCACCTTGCGGTCGTCGGGAAGGCAGCCCGTCGCGTAGTTCTTAAAAATCTCCAAGTAAGGCGTGGGTAAGCCGAGTGCATTTGCAGCTTCTCTTCTTGCCTCTCGGGCAGCTTCCGACTCAAGCGCCGCCGCCGCGTGCTGCTCGTCCCATAGACTGACAAGCTGCTCGGTAATTCTCTCGTTTGAAAACTCGCCAGAACGCTTCCTCCCTGCTTCGCCAAACTGTGCTCTCAGATCTTCCGAGTCAAGGAGCTCGCGGAGGCGTTTTGCCAGTTCGTTTCGGTCAACGTAAACGCTTTGAGCTAGAAGCAGATAGTCGGTGTTGTTGATGGGTGAGAACTGCTCGATCCGATCAAGGCCCGGGACCCACCACGTAGGCACGAGAAAGCCGTTCTCGCCATCGCGGACCATATCCCGAAACCCGTCCCAATCCGAGACAATGACGGGCAATCCACTTGCCATGGCTTCGAGGACGGTATTGCCGAAGGATTCCTGGATGGTATCGCCTGGCAAGACATAAATATCTGCCGCGGCAAAGCACTTCCACCTGTGCTCGGGCGCCGCTTCACCGGAGACAATCAGGCGATTTGAAATACCACTCTCTTTAGCCACAGCTTTGAGGCGATTAAACGTTCCCGGTGTCGCCTCCCCTCCAACGATGACAAGCGTCTCGTCGGCCCGGGACACTTCGGCAAACGCACGCACTAAGGGCACTAAATCAGCCTTTCCGTGTGCTGTCACGCGCGCTAGGAATAGGACGATTTTGCCGCTAGGCCAACCAATTTCCTTGCGAATCTGAGATTTCATTGCAGGTTCGACGGGCTTGAAACGATTGCAATCGATGGGCCTGCCAATAACATCGATTCTAAATGGCGGCTTCGACCCCTTCGGCATTAGGAAGCCATCGAATAACTTTCGCATTGCCTCCGCGTGCGCCGCACTTAGAGATACGATGGAATCGTAAGGCGCTGGAGGAGCCGCGACCACCCTCTCAAGTGGCATCCACATCCGCCGAACGCCATGGACATGGGTGTCACAGCAGATAGGCGTCGGACCGGCGGCGAAACGGTCTCGAAGGTAACGATCACGGGCAAAGAGCTCGGGATCTGCAGTGCGGATAATTCGCGGTCGCGGGTCCGCCCAGACTTCCGGGATGGAGTGAAAAGGATAGAAGCTCAACTTTCCTTTCCCCATCAACTCGCGTGGGAGAATGCTTGCGGCTGCTCCGCTAATAAGCTTCTGGTTCGCCATTATTGAGGGAGGCAAGAAGACTTCAAGCTTGTCGACCCGCTCGTGTCGCACGGCATTACGCAAGAAATTGCCGACCGACAGGCTTGCCCCGTGAACCGGACCGTCGCCGAGGCTCGGATCGATGTGGGAGATGTTTTCGACAAGGACGCTGACGGTGTGTTGCAAAGCAAGCAAATTGTAGCCCGGTGGGGAGCCGGAAGAACGGCGTGACATGTTGGGCCGTCGTAACGTAAACTAGTAGACAGATGATCGCCAGATACGACACTCCATTCGAGATCAGCCAGGATTTCACCCCCAAGGGCGATCAGGCTTCGGCGATTGCCGGGCTTTGCGACGGCTTGGATTCCGGGTACCGGTTCCAAACGCTCCTTGGCGCCACCGGTACTGGAAAGACCTACACGATGGCCAGTGTCATCGCCCAGTCACAGCGGCCAGCGCTGATCATGGCGCACAACAAGACCTTGGCCGCCCAGCTTTGTCAGGAGTTCCGAGCGTTCTTCCCAGAAAACTCAGTCCAGTACTTCATCAGCTATTACGACTATTACCAACCGGAAGCCTATATCCCGGGAACCGATCTTTATATTGAGAAGGACTCGAGCAGCAACGAGGAGATTGAAAGACTCCGCCACGCAGCGACCCATGCGTTGCTGGAAAGACGAGATGTTGTTGTTGTCGCTTCTGTTTCGTGCATTTACGGTCTGGGTTCGCCTAGCGAGTACGCGGAAGCCGTCGTCACGTTCAATACGGGCGAGACCTTTGATATGGAGGTGGTGCTGCAAAAGCTGATACAGATGCAGTTCACACGCAACGAGATGGTGCTCTCCCGCGGCACGTTTAGAGTCCGCGGCGACACCCTTGAGGTTCAGCCTAAGGACGAAGAGATCGTTACGCGTATCGAGTTCTTCGGCGACAAGGTAGAGCGCATCCGTCTCTTCGATCCATTAACCGGCGAGGTCCTCGATGAACCGACTCGGGTTTCAGTCTTCCCCGCCACCCACTATGTGACCCCCTGGGAACGGCTGGACGACGTAATTGAGCAAATCAAGGCCGAGATGGATGAACAGACCGCCTACTTCACGGCTAACGGCAAATTGCTTGAGGCGCAAAGGCTTCGGCAGCGAACCGAGTTCGACATCGAAATGATGAAAGAGGTCGGGTACTGCAACGGCATTGAAAACTACTCGCGTTACTTTGATGGACGGGCACCGGGAACGGCGCCATACACCCTTCTTGACTTCCTTCCCTCAGACGCGATCGTGTTTATTGATGAAAGCCACCAGACCTTGCCTCAAGTTCGGGCGATGTTCAACGGCGACAAGCAGCGCAAGAGTGTGCTCGTGGACTACGGCTTCCGTCTTCCTTCCGCCCTCGACAACCGCCCATTGAAATTCGAGGAGTTCTTAGAGCGCGTTCCCCAGGTGGTCTTCGTAAGCGCCACACCAGGACCGTTCGAGAAGGAGACTCAAAGTCAGGAAGTCCAGCAGATTATCAGGCCGACTTATCTCGTCGATCCGGAGGTTGTGGTCAAGCCCACAAAGGGCCAAATCGACGACCTGATCAACGAAATCCAACAGCGAACGGCTTTGAGTCAGCGAACTCTTGTCACGACCTTGACCAAGAAAATGGCGGAGGATTTGACCGGATATCTGCAGGATATCAACATCAAGGTTAATTACATCCATTCCAATATCCATTCGCTCGAAAGGCCCGAGATTCTTCGTGACTTGCGACTTGGCGTTTACGATGTTGTTGTCGGCGTAAACCTGCTGAGGGAAGGCCTGGACCTTCCGGAGGTCACGC
Organism: Fimbriimonadales bacterium; assembly: GCA_038328815.1. Lineage (GTDB taxonomy): Bacteria > Armatimonadota > Fimbriimonadia > Fimbriimonadales > Fimbriimonadaceae > JBBQMJ01. The sequence continues at coordinate 3,924 of JBBQMJ010000257.1, forward strand.
TAGTGGCGATTCTGGACGCGGACAAAGAAGGCTTCTTACGGTCGGACACTTCCCTAATTCAAACCATCGGCCGCGCAGCCCGAAACGTGAATGGCAAGGTGATCATGTACGCCGATGTGATGACGGGATCGATGCAGCGTGCGATCGACGAAACGGACCGACGCCGTGCCACCCAGCTTAAATACAACGTAGACCATGGCGTTTCGCCAACCACCATCAAGAAGGAAGTCCGCGAGACGATCCGGAGTTATGACGCGGTCGCTGAGGTGGTCGCACAGTACAGCGCCGATACCGCTGGACGCCTGTCGGATGGCTCTGATCTAAGGCTAGAGGACATCCCGATTCTAATCGCCAGTCTTGAGAAGGAAATGAAGGACCTGGCGAAGGCAATGGAGTTTGAGAAAGCGGCGAGTGTTCGCGACGAGATGTCGAAGCTTAGGGCGCTGATGGGCACCGCTGATGGGCGGCTAGGAGTCGACAAACGCAAATTGAAGCGCGTTACGCCAAGTCATCGTTGACCCCCGTGCCGTCCTAAATCTCATGGGAGGGATGGCCCCCGTGCCGTCCTTACTCGGTTGCGTTTGGTCTCCCTCAACAGGTACGACCCCGTAATTGCCGACGGCTGCCCCACAAGCACAGTAGAGTGTTCTGTCGCCATGAAAAACCCTGTAAAGCTCGCCCTAATTTCAACATCGCTACTTTCCCTTGCCGTGGCATCCTACACGGTGCACGCCGCGCTCCAACTGGAACTGGACACTGACCATTCCTCCGTTACGTTCAAAGTTCCGATGATGGGCGGGATCAGCCACTTTTCGGGCTCCTTTAGCAAGTTCAATGCCGACATTCACTACGATGCACAGAACTTGGCTGCGTCCTCTGTGACCGCAACGATCGATCCAGTGAGCGTCTATACCGGCGTTGAAGCGAGGGATCACGAGCTCAGGGCTAAACCGTTCTTCGATGTCAAAGAGTTTCCCGAGATCAAGTTCGTCAGCACGAAGGTTGAGCGAAAGGGCAAGGGCTTCCTTGCAACGGGCAACTTGAGTTTGCGAGGCGTGACCAAGGAAGTCACAATCCCCTTCAAGATGACGGGCGAATCGAAGGATTCAAAAGGCGACGTAACGGTTGGCTTCGAAGGAAGCCTGCACATCAGTCGAAACGCTTACGGCTTTATGTGGCAAATGCCCAAAACCACAAACTGGCTAGGCGACGACGTTGAAATCGACATGAGCGTCCTGGCCGAACCGAAGTAGACGGCAAACCTCTTGGTGTCGCCGTCCCTCTGAATGCAGCGGCTTCCCTGTTTCGAGCTTACTCAGGCTGGAGTCTGTCATCCCGGACTCCGTGTGAGGCTGGGTCTGTCATCCCGAACTCTGTGAGAGGGATCTAGCTGTAGCAGCTAATTGGCGTCGATTCCCGAGAGCAAGTATCTTGTCCCGCAAGCTGAAGCCTGTCATCCCGAACTCCGTGTGAGATACTGTGTTGACTCTTAGTTTGTCAAGTTGCTCCTTGAATGAAGTAGCAATTCCTAGATCCGACAGCAAAAGAGATTCTAGCGAGTTTGTTCATGACTGCGCCAAGTGCGGAC
>JBBQMJ010000258.1:0-5495 GCA_038328815.1 Fimbriimonadales bacterium
TGCTTTCTGGCACCCTTCCAGGGTGCGGTTTGGGTGGACTGGACCCGGGGTCTTTGACCCCGGGCTATTCTCTGAGACCCCTCTGGGGTCATGTGGCTTGGGATTGTTCGCAATGTGATTTGGATGTCATTCCGAGCGGAGCAGAGGCGAAGAGATAAATCTTGACTTCAGAGCTAGTTGCTATTGGACGGGACGGCCAGGGTCCATTTGGGAACCAATTAGCTCGTCCCTCTAGATCCCTCACAGGGAGTTCGGAATGACAGTTGCGGCGTGATTTTTAGCGCGGCGGCTGGGGGCAGATCCTATCGCTTTGCTCCAGGATGACAAACGTGGAGGATGGTAGTAAATACGGAAGCCAGGTGGCTTTGGGAAGCTGCTGGCGGTTGGCTGCGGATCGACAATCGCTCCCTTTTGCGACGATTTTAGGAGCAATTACCATGTCCATCAAGATTCCTCACACGGAGTTCGGGATGACAGACCCCAGCTTGGGCAAGCTCGAAACGGAGAAGGGCGGCTTTCGCCGCCCTTTTAATTTTCGCTCGCTACTGCGGAGACTCGACTAACCTCCGTCGCTAGGAGGATCGGCTGCGAATGGCTTGCCGCCCATGTCCTTGAGCTTGGAAGCTTGGTCTGCAGTTAGAACCTTGGCGAGTTCGCCGTCCATGATCTTGTTGTTGTTCTGCATCGCGGTCTGAGCGTCTTCACGAGTCAGTTCGTTGTCTCGAGCCTTCTGGCCGATCTCGCGATTCGCATCGCGCATCTTGGTGTTCAGCTCGGTGACCTTGGTGACTTGGTCAGTCGAGAGGCCAAGCGATTTCTGGACGTCGGCATCAAGGAGGGCTCGGTTACCACGGAGTTGGATTGAAATCTCGTGCAATCGGACCATTTGGCCATCGGTCAAGATTCCCGCAATCGCCTTGTGCTGCTCATCCCGAGCCTTCTGGGCTCGCTCAAGCGCTGCGGGATCGGGAGCGCCGCCTTGGCCTCCGCCTCCACCACGCTGGCCTCCGCCGCCACCAGCGGCACGCCTTTCGGCTCTCAGCTTATCGTTGAGTTCGGTGAGTTTAGTGGCTTCGTCCGTCGTCACTGAAAGGTCCTTTTGGACATCCTTTCGCATGGCTAGTCCCAGCTCGGAGTTGTTGTTCCGACCGCCGCGTCGGCCCTGTCCACCGCCAGCGCCGCCGCCCTGAGCGAAGGCAACTGCCACTGAGGCCAGAAGCGCTAATCCGAGGAATCCCCTGTTCAAACTATTTGAGCATCTCATGTTGGGGTTATACGCCTTGAGGAGTTAAGGCGCAACTAAGGATAACGAATTCTAAGACAAATCCAAGTTTCGCGGAACGACGGCTAGCGCGTGAAACTATTGGGGCCGCGAGTTCGAAACAGCTCTTGTTGGGCTTTGCTCAGGTCCGTCTTCAACGCCGACACTTGTTCGCGAAGCTCGATCACCTCGCCACTGAGCAGCGCTGACAGAGCCTTACCCGGGCGGCTCGATAGGTCCACGCGATACTCAAAATGAAGTTCAAGGCTGCCGCTATGCTGAGGCACTTCAAACGAGCAGTGTTCTTCCTTCCCGTGAGCTAGGAGGCAGATAGAACCGTCAACCATTGGCTTCAAATAGGCGGAAGCGCCGGGCGCGACTTTGGCAGGCGACCGCGTGCCGGTGCTTGATACGAACTCGATGTTCTTGAGATAGATGATGTTGGGTGGCCAGTCGAAGTGGAGGAGTACGCTCCCACCATCATTCGCCTCAAGCGGGATTTTGGCTGCCGCCCAGTCCTGGTCGCCTACATAGACCTGGCCAAATACGGGCGGGTTGCCGTCCTTGCGTTTCCACCAAAGCATCATCATGCCGCGCTGATACGAAGCAAACCGCAGCCTGCCCACTTTCTCCCACTCGTTCCACAGTGCGCCAAGCCGTTCTGCGTAGACACCCTGTTTGAAAGCTTCGGGATCTCTGGAGGCTCCTAATGCGACCTTGTAGACTCGCCGTACGAAGTCCAATTCGGGCGTGGCTAAGTCCTCAAGTGTATGGCTGCTATGGTTTAGTTCAGGACGAACCGCCTTTCGCACGTTCGCCCAAGCCTCTTCAGATGGCGGCTTGATCGGCAGACTTTGGATTCGCGGCTCCAGCGCGGCGCGGGGATCCCGAAGGAAGTCTTCGTAGCAGAATAGCGAGATGTCTGCGTCTTCGCAGCGGTGGAGGCCGGTTAGTACGTAGTGCGTCCAGAGGCCCACGGCGACTTCCTGCGGCATGCCATCGCGCTTGGCCAGGCTATCCGCTACAGCCAAGGGATGCCTTATGGGCATGATGAAATAAGGCTTACAATCCAGCCTTCGAAATACCTCTAGGAAGACGGGCATCATGATGGCGGTGCGAGGATCCTTCCAGCCCCACAACTCGTGGCCTCCGAAGTAAGGTCCGATTAGGTCCACCGCTGCTTGAAGATGCGGCTCAAATTGTGGGTAGGTGTTCCAGGTGTCGGGCAAGCGATGGGTTGATGACTCGCTCATCTCAAACTCCGCCATGATCGCAAAGTGAAGGGGGATGATCTTTCGATTCTCAGCGTAGCCGTCCTCGTTGAATGAATCGCCAGGCTTTACATGCTGCTCGTCGCCGAGATACAGACCGAGTTGGCGCAGGGCGAGGGCAGCGGCTGATGTGCCGCTACGATGCATACCGATGACGATGAGTGGGCATCCGAGGGACGACATCTTAGGCGTTAAGTATCGCCGATAATTGGCGCTTTAGGGCTGCCTGGCGGCGAGCTGTTCGCGCAAGTGCTGCACTTCGCCGCTGAGGAGGCTGGCAGTAAATCGAGCGGCGCGGCTTGTGGCATCGACTTGGTACTCAAATCCGAAGGTGTACTCGCCATCCACGGGTGGCATAGCGAAGACACAGTGGTCATCTTTGCCGTGGGTTAGGAGGCGCACTGTGCCGTCGACAAAGGTTTCAGGATATGCGCCATGGACGGGAGACATTACGGCCGTTATTCGGTTGCCGTTGGATGCGAATTCCGGCTTTCGCATGTAGAGAATAGAGCCTTGGGGGACAAGGCCGAGATGGAGGTAGCCGGGAGCAAACTCTTGCAAGGGCACCTGGGCAGCATGCCATTCGCGGTCGCACTGGTTCACCAGCATATGCGACTTCGCTTCGCCGTCCTTTCCGGGCCACCAGAGGCGAATGATGCTGCGCTGAAGATGCGCCAATCTGACTTCGCCGAGCATTTTCCACTCCTCCCATGCTCTTTGAATTTGGTCTCGGTATGCACCCGCGCGGTACCCGGTCCTGTCGTTGGCAATGGCTGTCGCCAGGTTATAGACCTTGCCAAGAAATGCAGGCTCGGTCCCTGAGATTTCTTCAACGGGCGTTTGATTGTGATTCAAATCCGACCGCACAGCGTTTCGAACCGCGTCCCAACGGCCTCCGGCGATCTCCACTTCCAGATCGGCGAGGCAGGATTCCAGGCATCCTCGGGGATCCAGAAGGAAGGTCTCGTAGAGGAGCAGGGTGAGTGCGCCTGGTTCTAGGTCGTGCAAAGCGGTTAGGACGTAGTGAATCCACAGCCCGACTGCGACATTTTGTGAAACGTTGTCCCGGCGCGCCATGCTTTTGGCGACTTCGAGCGGGTTGCGAACGGGCATTACGAAGTGAGGGCGGCTGCCCATTCGCTTGAAGATTTCCTTGTATACAGGCAGTAGGAGCGTCGTTCGGGGGTCTTTCCATCCCCAAAGCGAATGGCCTTCGAAGTCTTTGGGGAGGAACTTTGAGGCAGCCTCGATGAGCAAATCGAAACCGGGACGTTCTTTCCAGTTGCTCGGCACACTACCTGTGGAAGTGCCGTCGGCCTCAAATTCGGCCGAAAGCTGCTGGTTCATTTGGCTGATGCGGATGTTTTCGAGATTGCCGTCCTCGTTGAAAGAATCGGGTTTGAAAATGTCCTGTTCGGGCCCGAGGTACAGGCCAAGCTCGCGCAGCGCCAGGGTGACGGCAGACGTGCCGCTGCGATGCTTGCCGATGACGATGATGGGCTGGCCGAGCTGAGGCATTTGGAACTTGAGTATTGCCGATTACGCGCATGGGGGGAGGTGTCGGCCTCTGGAACGACGGGTGCTCCGAGAGTTTTCATGTACGCGAATTGATCGTTGTCGGCGGCAAAGTCCTGCTTCCCCCTCCGTCTCGGCATTCGCCTTCGCCACCTCCTCCCGCTCGCTACGCTTCTGGTGGAGGAACAGGGGAAACGCTCTCCACTTCCTTTGGATAACAACAATCGACAAGGACAGCACCAGTCCACACCTTGACTCTCAAACCAATAAAGGGTATCTTATGCAACTGAGGCCAGGAAGTCTCGTTTGCCGTTGTCCGGAGACCCCTACGGGAGTCTGCGCAGAGCGGCTTACAAACGAACTGGCCTCGAAGGAACGGAGGCTGTTTCACACTCGCATGCCGCTAGACAAGCTTAAGAAATCATCGGTTATCGCAGATTACGCTCAGAAGGACGGGGACACCGGGTCGACTGAGGTACAGATTGCTGTAATGCAAGCTCGCATTGAGCAGATTACCGATCACCTGAAACGCAACAAGAAGGACAACCACTCCCTTCGAGGGCTATTGCTCCTCGTTGGTAAGCGGCGTCGGCTTGAGGCGTATCTTCGCGCAAAAGATGTTGTGCGATATCGCGCCCTTGTCCAGCGCCTTGGCATCCGTGAAGTCAAGCCCCGTTAACGGAGGCAACGAATGATTCATTCCCATAGCTTCGAGGTTGGGGGCAAGACCCTCAGCGTCGAAACAGGCCGTGTGGCTAAGCAAGCCGGCGGTTCAGTTCTTCTTGGAATGGGCGAGACGGTAGTGCTAGGCACCGCCACCATGTCCAAGAACCCTCGAGAGGGTATCGATTTTCTTCCCCTAACCTGCGACTACGAAGAGCGCAAGTACTCTGTCGGTAAGATCCCCGGCGGATTCATCAAGCGCGGAGGACGACCTTCAGATCGCGCTACTTTGACCAGCCGCCTTATGGACAGGCCGCTGCGACCTCTTTTCCCCAAGGGCCTACGAAACGACCTGCAAGTCATTGCGATGACATTTGCGGTTGACCAAGAGTGCCCACCAGACGTTTTAGCAATCTGCGCCGCAGGTGCAGCGTTGACGGTTAGCGATATACCTTTCAAGTACCCCGTCGCCGGCGTTCGCGTCGGACGGATTGACGGAGAGTTCATCCTCTTCCCTTCCATTGAGCAGATCAAAGCAAGCGAGCTGGACCTCGTTGTTGCAGGCCACAAGCATGCGATCTCAATGGTGGAAGCGGGCGCATCGGAAGTCACTGAAGAAGTGATGGCCGAAGCTCTCAAGTTCGCCCATGAAGCCGTAAAGGTTATCGTCGCTGAGTTCGAGAAGTTCGGCGCGATGGTCAACAAGCCCAAGCGTGAAGTCACTCTCTCGCTGGTGGACGAAGACCTGAAGAAGCAGATCGACAAGGATTACCGCAAGGACATCG
>JBBQMJ010000259.1:0-5480 GCA_038328815.1 Fimbriimonadales bacterium
GATCCTTGGATTCGCGAAGTTTTTGGCGCTCGATATCACGGCCCACCATGAGTCGCACCATGTTCTCAGTCGTAATCTCGGCGCGCCCAAGGTTTCCTGCATTCTTGCCGTCGCGAAATGCGATCGCCCGGTCGGCAATGACTTTAACTTCATCCAGTCGGTGCGAGACGTAGACGATGCCAACCCCTTTATCGCGAAGGTCTTTCACGACTTTCAAGAGTGTTTCTGTTTCGCCCGCGGTGAGGCTAGACGTGGGCTCATCCATGACCAGAATTCGTGCCTCAAGGGATAGCGCCTTGGCGATTTCAACGAGTTGTTGCTGTGCGATTGATAGTCCAGCTAAGGGCGCATCAGGCTCTAAATTCAAGCCCAGCGGCTCCAGGAACTTTCTCGTGCGCCGTTCCATCTCGGCTCGGTCGACAAGGAATCCCAGCTTTCGCGGCTCGCGCCCAAGAAAGACGTTGCCAGCTATGTCGAGATTGGTGAGGTTGTTAAGCTCTTGGTGAATCAGGGCGATCCCGCTTTGAGTCGCCGACGCGACATTTGGAAAGTGGACCGGCTTGCCATCGAGCCAGATCTCGCCCTCGTCGGGTTGAACTAACCCTCCAAAAACCTTGATCAGCGTTGACTTGCCTGCGCCATTTTCGCCGATGAGCGCCACGACCTCGCCAGGGCCGACTGAGAAGTCGACCTGGCTGAGAGCCGTGACGCCGGGATAGCGCTTAGTTAGGCCGCGGGCCTCGAGCATTCGCTATTTGCCACGAAGCTTATCAAGGTCGGCCTTGAATGCATCCACCTCATCTTTGTGGATGACTCGGGTAGGAACGATGTTCAGCTTATTTGCGGGAACCACGGACTTGTCGCCATTCAAGTACTTGCTCATATTTACGATCGCCAAATATCCGAATTGGAATGGCTGCTGAACAACCGTTGCATCAATCGTGCCCGCCTTGATCCCAGCCAGCGTCTGATCCTCTTCGTCAAAGCAGAGGATATGAACCTTTCCGGCCTTACCGGCATCTTGCACGGCGCTATAAATGGCTGGGCCGTTGTAGCTCCAAATTCCGATACACGCGGCAACGTTTGGATCCTTGACCAAGATGTCGGCGACGTTAGTCTTTGCCTTCGTGTGGTCCGTGCCATCTTGCAGCGTATCAACCAGGATGATCTTCGAATCCTTAATTGCGTCCTTGACGCCGTCAAGCCGGTCCTTAGCGTTCTGGGCATCAACGCTTCCAACGAACGCGTAAATACGGCCACCGTTTGGAAGAGCTTTCTTGAGTTCCTCGCCCAACTGACGCCCTGCGGCCACGTTGTCGGTTCCGATGTAGCAAGCTCGGTCGCTTTTAGGAGCATCGCTGTCCTGCGTGAACACGAGGGCGCCCTTGGCAACGCCATTGATCATGTCGGTTTGGTTGGCAGGGTCCTTCGGGCTGATTGCCATGCCATCGATGCCCTTTGCTTTGAGGTCGTCAACGATTTGTCGTTGCGCCGCGGCCGTGCCGTCTGCGGGCATTCGGAAATCAACTTCGACATTTGGAAGCTCTTTTTCGGCTTTCTCAACGCCTTTTCGGGCAATAGTCCAATAGTCGGAAGAGTTATTGGTCACGAAGGCCAGCTTCAAATGCTTTCCTTCGGGTGCCGCCTTTGAAGTCGCGCCACCGCCACCAGCGTCCTTCTCCGTCGATGATCCTCCGTTGCAACCTGCGAGTGCTATGGCGACGAGCGCCGCTAAACCCAAGAACCTCGTTGTATTACCCATTGACTATATGCCTCCTACCGAACCTGCCGCTGCACCGCTCAATGTTGGCGTTGCGTCACCTTGCTTTTTACCTCAACATAGCGCCAAGCCTCATCCGAAATTTCATGAATACGACAGTTCGAATTGAGCACTTTCCGACAGGTAGGTCAAGAGGTCACGTGATCCAGGCGTTTCTGACAGTCTCCCGTGTGGTCGAAAAATGACGAAAGTCGTTGGCAATTTGAACCTGCTTGTCCTAATTTCATATGACAACTTTTGCATGACATGCAAATGCCGACTTGCTTCGACCAGTCAATGTCCAATATCTTGGGCACAGGCCACCCGCTAAGGGCATGGCGGTAGGAGACACGATGAAACGGTTTAACGCAAAGGCGCTTCTTGCAATTTTCGCGGTGGGTTCGATGACACTAGGCGCGTTAGCGCTCCCGGCTGCGGTGACTAAATTTGACAAGCTCTATGAAGTAAAAGAGGGTTCAAAGCTTCACAAAGCAAAGTGCATGGTGTGTCACGAAACGAAAATGGGCGGCAAGAAATTGAACGCCTATGGCAAAGATATTCAGGCTGCTTTGAGGAAAGCGGGCACAAAGAAGGTGACCGAAGAGATCCTCAAATCCGTAGAGCAGCTTGACTCTGCAAAAGCCGGGAAGACAAATCTTCACCGCATCAAGGCGGACCAATTGCCCGGCGGCGACAGCTAAAAATACAGCTTGACATTGCGGCCTGATGAGCCCATTCTTGGTTCATTAGGCCGCGATCCGCATTGAACTTGAGTTACATGAAAATTTGGAAGCTTTCTGTCGCCATACCTCTTGCACTCATGGGCTCCGGTGCCCTTGCGACTCCTGAAAAGCTGGAGCTATTCCTAGACCATTATCACGTCAAAGACACGTCAGCCCTCGTTGACGAAGGGTGCAAGATTTGCCATGTTTCCGATGAGGACCGCCACTTCAATCCCTATGGCGAAGATGTAAAGAACGCCGAAGGGCAGACAGGCGGCAAATTGACGTGGCAGACGCTTGCTCTTCTAGAGTCAAAAGACTCCAACGGGGACGGAAAAACGAACCTCCAGAATATCGTCGCAAACTCTCCGCCTGGTGCGGTCGTTGCGCCTAAGGCTGGCGCCGCTCCTGCGCCCGTAGCAGCAAAGAAAAAGTCTCTTATCCCCAGGCACGCATTCCATCCGGCGATCGTGCACTTCCCGATCGCCTTGATCATGGTTGCATTCCTCCTCGACTTCTTAGCTCTAGTTATGAAGAAGCCGATCCTCCATAAGATGGCTCAGTACAACTTGATCCTGGGAACGGTATCCGGCCTATTTGCCATCGGTTCTGGCCTTGGAGTAATGGCCTTCAAGCAGCTTCCCTACTCGGGAATCCTCTTAACGCACATAGAAGTTGCGTTGGCTTCCATCGTTTGTGCGGCAATCTCGATCGTTGCTCGACGGATGCCCGGTAAGACTTGGCAAGGCGTCGCGTTCGTGGCGGTACTTCTTGCGGCCGTATTAATCGCGAACGCCGGACATTTTGGCGGAACTTTTGTTTACGGAGAGTAAGGCGTTGGCAACCTGTGCTAACAAGCGTGATTAGGAGGTCGAGGACATTGAACCAAGTGCCTGAGATGCTTCTTCGTGAAGCGACTGAACAAGCTCGGCGAGGAAATAGCGCCCTTTCTCTTTCGCAAGTCCGTACCAGGGGTTCATCAGCACCGAGCGCAAGAGAAAGACGCCCTCGGCATCGTACTCAACTGCCGTCACGCCGAGCCGGTCCAGGAAGCCTTGGACCGTCTCGGAGCAGTACTGTGAGCTCGTAGCCTGCGTCCGGCTCAGAAAGAAACCTTGCTCGTAGACCGATTTCCCTGACCGCTCGCTCACGGTGAACCGCTCGTAAATCGCCCGGTTCAGGGCATTGATTTCACGTAAGTTTGCCCCTGGGGTCTCAGGGCGAAAGGCAAAGCACAGGATATTTGAGCCCGGTGGGCAGAGGCTGATGGCCCTGACGTCCAACCCGTAGGCAAGCCCCGGGAAGCTCTCCAACAGTGCATGCAGTTCGCATGCATTTCGCACGGTCTCGCGTATCAGCTTGCCGTGGCCGGTTGAGTCGAGGGGTATCAGTTTGTGGCTAAGCCAAACCGCCGCGGCCGCCGCACCAGGTTTGCTACCTTCCAGGATATAAACTCCGACGTTTTCCGCAGCTTTTTCCGCGGCCGGGCCCGAGGCGTTCTCCTCCAGGTAAGGTGCGTCCTGCCTGGCAAGCGGCTTGACTAAGCTAGATTTGAAGCAGACGACTCCTGCTGGATAAGGGATGTATCCAAGTTTGTGTGGATCGATCGCTACAGAATCGACCTCGCCAAGACGCTCTAAGGCATCGCACGCGCTGTGTTGAGGAAGCTGGAGTTGCAGTTCAACGGGTTCGCCATAAACCATCGTAGATGTGGCCGGGTCGCCTAAGCCCAAGCGGTTTGGGACAGTCATCGTTCTCAGATATCCGCCGTATGCGCCATCGGCATGGACCCAAAATGAAGGTAAGCCAGCTGCTACGCGCTCCGCACGTAAGTCCAAGACTTCGTTTACTGGATCAACCGCGCCCTCTTCGGTTGTACCAACCACACAAACGACGGCAAATACGTGGCGCTTCGGATCTTGGTCTATTGCTTCAAGCTTCTGACGCAAGTCATTGACGTCCATCCTAAAATCCGCATCCACGCGAACGCGCACTACCGCCTTCTTGCCCATGCCCAACAGATCACAGGCCTTCAGCAGACAGTAGTGATGAGTTTCGGGGATGAGCAGTACAGGACTGGACCCGAGCATTGAAGTGATGTGGCCGATGCCTTGCTCGCCGACGTTATATGCGGCAGACCGGTAGCAAGAGATCACCCGTGAGAATGGATGGCCTTTGGAATCGGCTTGTTCAAAGCATTGCTCAAACAGGTATAGAGCTAAGTCGGGCTCCATTCCCAAAAGCGTGGATTCGTCTGATGGGATACCCAACCCTAGGCCCAAGCGGCTAGCCATTTCGGCAACGACGAGGGGCAAATACTTAACTGTTCTTGCAAGCCACAGCGCTTCAAAATTGGCCAGCGTGCCGCCACTGGTAATGTGCGCCCAGCTGTCGTCTCCATAACCAAGCATTCTGGCGATCATGCTCGAAGCTTCTAACTCCAGGCGAAGGGTGACCGAACCGGAATCTGCGGTCACGTTATTGGGATTGTAGAGCATGGCGGCAAAGTAGCCGGCAATGCTTGGGAGCGTTTGCTCAGCGATCATATGAGCCGCATATCTTGGGCTGTAGAATGGAAAATCCGCCTTGAGCTTCGCCAGCAATTCTAGAAGACGGTCGTCAAATTGATCCTGAAACTCTTCCTGCGCACGTTTAAGTGAGGAATCAATCAGGGCGCCATCTTCAGGAAAGTAGTTGCGCCGCCAGTGATGGTAATCCTCAAGAATGTGCTGAATGGTCTGCGAGAATTTCTTGCCGTTCTCGGCCTTAGGCCCGGCAAACCAGCCGCCAAACGCTTCTACGTCCGTCGCTTTGGCGTCAAAACTCGGTCCAGAATCGGGCGACATGCCCGGCATCATAGCACCCACAGCCAATTCCGCATCGAACCTTATGTAGTGCTTTCTCATGACAACCTTTCATATGACAGCCAAATGCCGACTTGTGCGAGGGTCTATCTGTAAGTAATCTCAGCTTGCAATCGAATCTAAGGGAACTTAGAC
>JBBQMJ010000260.1:0-5449 GCA_038328815.1 Fimbriimonadales bacterium
TTACCTACATTAACTCGGCTGCAAATTTGAAGGCTTTCGTTGGCGACCATGGCGGCGTTGTGTGCACTTCCAGCAACGCTCCCAGAGCGGTGAGTTGGGCGCTTGGGCAAGGCGATAAGGTCCTCTTCTTCCCTGACCAGCATTTGGGCAGAAATACTGGCGTGAAGCTAGGCTACGACCCTGAGACCCAGATGTGCCTTTGGGATCCTTTCAAGCCGCTTGGTGGCAACACTCCTGAAGCGCTGAGGGAGGCAACTTTTATTCTCTGGAAGGGGCATTGCTCTGTCCATAAACGCTTTACCGTGGAGCAGATTGACCAGGCACGAGTGGATTACCCTGGGGTGCAAATTATCGTCCACCCCGAGTGTGAGCTCGATGTTGTAAACGCTTCCGATTTGAATGGCTCGACGGAGGCCATTATTCGAGAGGTGACTGGGGCGCCTTCAGGCTCAAAATGGGGTGTAGGCACGGAGATCAACCTCGTCAACCGCCTTGCAACAGAGAATCCAGATAAGACGATTTTCTGCCTCGACCCGCAGATATGCCCTTGCTCTACGATGTACAGGATTCACCCGAGCTTTCTGTGCTGGGCACTCGAAAATCTTGTTCATGGCAATGTTGTCAACCAGGTCGTTGTTCCGCCGGAGATTAGAACGAGCGCAAGGGTCGCACTTGATCGAATGCTTGCTTTGCCTTAATCAAAGAGACTTTCGGCAAATTCCTTTGGCTTGAAATCGCGCAGGTCTTCGACCTTCTCACCAACGCCGATAAGCTTGATTGGCACCTTGAATTTCTCGTAAATGCCGATCAATGCGCCGCCGCGGGCGGTGCCGTCCAACTTAGTAAGAACCAGACCCGTGATGCCGGCCGACTTGCTGAATTCTTCGGTCTGCCTGATTGCGTTTTGCCCGGTGTTGGCGTCCAGAACGAGCAGGATTTCATCTGGCTTGTGGCCCAGCGCTTTTTCCGCAACGTAGGCAACCTTGGCGAGTTCCTTCATCAAGTTGCCTTTGCTGTGCTGACGGCCGGCCGTGTCGGCAAGGACGAAATCGGCTCCTCGTGCCTTGGCAGCAGTGATAGCATCGAACAAGACTGAGCTTGAATCAGCGCCAGGTTGGCTTCGGACAATGTCGCACCCCACACGCTGAGCCCAAATCTCTAACTGCTCCACCGCCGCGGCGCGGAAGGTGTCGCCGGCGGCGAGGACGACTTTGTAGCCACGCCTTGTTAGTAATCGCGCGACTTTAGCTATGGTGGTCGTCTTGCCAACCCCATTCACCCCAACGAAAACGTAAACGGTCAGGCCTTCGTCGGCAACGTTTAGACCACCGTCGTCCGCCTGCCAAAAGCGATCAGCGATGGTTTTCTTGAGGCGGTCCTTCATCGCCTCTGGCTCGGTAATTTTCTCTTCTCGAACTGCCTTTCGAAGGGTTTCAAGAATCTCGTGGGCAACGGTTATATTGGTGTCTGCCTGTAGAAGGGCTTCTTCGAGTTCATCATAAAACTGCTCATCAATCACTCCGCGACCCATCATGCGGTCGACCTGCTGCATCAGCTTCTTGAACATCAGCCTAAGAGCGTACCGGGATCGATGGGTCTGGTTGCGCTTTGTCGATAAGCGGGGCGATAGTTTTGATCCAGCGTTGCCAATTGGCGCTACGGGACACTTTTTGTGCGAGCCCTGGAGCCAGATTGGGCCGCGCAAAATCCTTGTTGGTTTGGATTCGCATTCGTTCCGTTTTGGCTAGCTCCACTAGCTGGAATTTGACGCCCTGCCAGATCTCGTACCAAAGGAGGACGCTCCATATGTTTTGGCTTGGGTACTGGTGAGCTACATGGATTTTCAGTTTGCGCTCTTGCTCCGAGAGGTCGAGGACTTCTTCGCCTTGGGGATCGGCGAAGCGGTTTATGATTTGAATTCTAGAGAGGTAGGTGTGATAGAAAGGGATCTCAAGGATGGGCCCCTTGAAGACTTGGTTCACTACGAAATTCGTGGCGTCATGATCGATGTGTCCCTGCTCGAATGCGCCACAGCACAGTCGATCCGGCTTGGCTACCTTGAGCCATTCTGTGTACTCCTCGATCAGCCTCGGGATTTCATCGATTGCGTGGCCATCGGCGGCTCCTAGGAACCTCAGATTGGCTTGCGGCACACCTAGGTAATCGGCGACCGCTCGGCCCTCTTCTTCTCTCTTCGGGTTGCTGTGCGTCCAGCTTAGGAAGACCTGGTTGCCGTTTGATGTCAGGCGTTTTATCCAGGCACAAATGGATATTTCGTCGTCCGGGTGGGTCATGCAGAAGAGCCATCGCAGCGATGGATCGGTGTCAAAGGCCTTCATCAGACTTGCACCTCTCGACGATTACGGTGGTCGAGCGTCCCAAGAGCAAGGGCAGGATCACGACTGTACCGCCATAGCCCTCTACTATGGACGTCTCTTGGAGGTCCGCAATTTGATAGTCGCCGCCCTTGACGTAGACTTCAGGTCTTAGCTGTTCAATCAGTGGGATTGGGTTGTCGGAATCAAACTCAATGACAGCGTCCACAAAGCGAATGGCGCCGAGAACTGCGGCCCGATCTTCAAGCGTGTTTACCGGCCGGTTTGGGCCTTTCCCCAGCTTCCTTGCCGAAGCGTCTGTATTGAGCGCTACAACAAGATATTCTCCAAGCTCCTTGGCACGTTTGAGGCTATCGATGTGCCCAGCGTGAAGGATGTCGAAAACTCCGTTGGTGAACACCAGCCGCTTGCCGCGACGCAGTTCCAGGGCATCCGCTACCGACGTTAGGCTCATGCCAAAGCCCCGGATAGAGTCTCAAATACCGACTCAGGCCTGATATTGGCTAGGGAGTTTGGGTCGAAATGGCATCTATCTATTTGCCCGTAGGGGCATGAGCGCTCAGGGCGAGTTATTGAATACAGTCCGATGGCAGGTTTCGATAATGCCGCTGCAATGTGGGTGCTTCCGGTGTCTCCGCCAACGTGAGCCGCGGCCTGGGCAATGAGAGCAACGAGTTCCTTGACGCTGGTACTGCCAACCAAATTGACGGGCGGACACTTGCACAGTTCGACGACCTCGGCAACGGCAGCCGTGTCGGCTTGAGCTTTGCCCCCAATGAGTACCGTTTGAATGCCGGCAGCGTGAGCCTTTCCAATGAGGTCGGCAAAGTGACTTGGTGGCCAGCGCTTCGTCACCCACCCGGCTCCCGGATTCATCACAACAAATTTTACGCCTACGTTGCGCTCCTTCAGTTTCTGCGCGATGAACTCAGTATCTTCAGGCTTAGGGGCCATAGCAAATTCTGCTGCTTCAGCAACGCCTCCTGCCGCCCTAGCGACATCGACGTACTGATCTACAACGTGGGACGAAGTTGAATCGGGAAGAACTCGACGCGAAAACAGCCATGCAGCCTCTCGCTGCCAATGATAGCCGAGCTTATTGGACGACTTGGACCTCGCCACGACGATTCCACTCTTGAACAAACCTTGCATGTCCAGGGAGGCGTCGAATGAGCCATCGACTTGAGGCCAGCTCCCAGGGTTCAATCCAGGACAGACTTGAATGACCGAATCCACAGCCGAACAGCATTCAACGATTCCAGAAAACCGCGGATCGACCGCCCAGACGATTTCTGCGTCGGGAAAAGACGTCTTGAGACACGAAGCAACCGGGAGCGTGCAAACCACGTCGCCCAATGAAGAAAGTCGGCTAACCAGGAAGCGCGGTCTCATATGTTCTCTGTAGGGTTTGGGAGGCTTCCAGGATTTCTTGAGGCGAAATGTCAGCCGTAACCTTCGAATCTTTTCTAAGGACGACGCGCTTTTCGGTATATGGTGCGAAGAATTCCGGCGAAGTTGGACCGAACAAGCTGACGACCGGCACTCCGTAAGCCGCCGCCATGTGCCCCGTCCCCGTATCTGCAGCGAGGTGAATGCTGCTCTCGGCGACGGCGCCCATCGTTTCTGAGAGGCTGGCTTTATTGACCCAGTCGATAGACCCTGGGACATCGGGAGCGCAATCGGTTGGTCCACCCAAGAAGACGACTTGGAATCCTTGCCTCATCAAGTGCTTGGCGACTTCCGCCCATTTTTCAGCGGGATAATTCTTCGCGGCTCGCCCACTGCTGACGGCTATGGAAGCTATTTTTGAACCTATTGTCCGTGCGTGTACGCGCTCCGCGGTAAGGACAGGCATAGTCCACCTGGCTTCCGTCGAGAAATCGCCGAGAGTCCTAAGCGTTTTCAAGTTCCAATCAACCGTATGCACGCCTGTCTGATCCCCTTTCACGACCGGGTTCATCATCTGAACGAGCACGTCGGTCGAGTGGGCTGCCACGCGCTTCTTTGGCGCGGCGATTTTTAGGCATATCGCAGTTTTGGAGTGCCCTTGTAGGTCGATACCATAGTCAAAGCGCTGCTTTCGAAGATCACTAAATGACTTCAGTTGGTCGCGCCAGATCCTTGGCGACCACCGGTGCTCTTTCCATAGCTCGCGATCCAATGAATGCAGTTTATTGACAAGCCGCTTGTCGTCGACGACCGCCGCGCACCGGGCCTCAATCACCCACCAGATTTCAGCATCCGGCACCGAGCGTCGCACAGACGCGGCAACGGGCACGCTCATGATGCAATCCCCTATCGCTGAAAATCGGACGATCAGGAACTTCATCTCAAAGAAGCCCTCCGCGCCTCGCGCTTTTCCAACGATCATGAATCCAAAGCCACTGATCGGGGTACTGGCGTATGATTTCTTCGATGGAGGCGTTGACGCGCGTCATGATCTCTTCTGCAGACTCACTTTTCCCAGGATTGATCATTTTGCCGATCACGAGGCGGTACTGGCCGGGACCGATTCTAGGGCAGTAGGCGGGCAGTAATGGCGCCCCGGTTAGGTGGTGGAGCTTAGCGGGGCCTAGAACGGTACCGCACGGTTTGCCGAAGAAGGGCAGATAGGACTCTTCAGAATTTTGGTCGGGCAGTAGGCCCAGGATCTCTTTGTTCTGAAGCTTAGTGACTAGGGCCCGCGTGGATCTTCCGCGAGAGAGAACCTCGATACCGGCTTTGGCGCGAATTCGCTGGACTTGCTGGTTCATCCCTTGATCGTTCGCGTCGCGCGCTACTACTGTGATCTTGCCGCCGGTCGATGAGAACCAGTGGGCCAGTCTCTCCCAGTTTCCAAAGTGAGCGGTCACGGCGAGAATGCCTTTCCCAAGATTCATGGCTTCATCGCCATTTTCCTTTCCGATGACCTCCATTGATGCAAGCGCTTCTTCATCGGAGCGGACAGTCGAGCGAAGAAAGTCCCCTGCGACACGGCCAAAATGTTCAAAAACACCCCTTGTAATTCGCAAGCGCTCAGCCTCAGGTAGCTCGGGCATCGCGAGCAAGAGGTTGCCCATTGCGATGTTGCGGTGCTTACGTGAGACGGCGTAGATCAAGCGGCCGATGCGTGC
>JBBQMJ010000261.1:0-5413 GCA_038328815.1 Fimbriimonadales bacterium
GGTTACTACCCAGAGAACAAAGAAGATGCGGTGGTTATGTGGCTCTATGGCCTTCAGGATTGGGAGCCTCCCTCTTGAGCCTTGCTTTCCTTGATTCACCGATCCTTGCCATTGAAACGAGCTGCGATGAAACCAGCGCTGCGCTAATACACGGTCGACAAGTTCTTTCCAACATCATTTCTAGCCAGGTAAAGCTTCACGAGAAGTGGGGCGGCATCGTGCCCGAGGCCGCTGCAAGGGCGCATGTGGAAGCGATTTTGCCTGTGATTGAAGAGGCACTTGAATCTGCAGGCGCAGATCTAAAGGAAATTGAGGGGATTGCGGTCTCGAATCGGCCCGGCCTCGTTGGCGCTTTGAGTGTTGGCGTGTCGGCAGCGAAAGCCCTCAGTTTTTGCCAGCGGATTCCTCTTGTTGGAGTTCACCATCTGGAAGGGCATCTGTTTAGCGTTTTCGGCTCAGAAGGTGAAGTTCCTTTTCCCCATGTCGCGTTGATCGTCTCTGGAGGGCATACCGAGTTGGTCTTGGTTTCGTTCGAGGACGGCGGGTTGCATTACGAGCTAGTTGGGCAGACTCGCGACGACGCAGCTGGTGAAGCTTTTGACAAGGCAGCTCGATTGCTAGGCCTCGGCTATCCGGGCGGATACGCCGTTCAGGAAGCGGCCCGCAGGGGTGATTCGAAGCGCTACGCCCTTCCTCGCGGGCTTCAAGGACCTACGACAGACTTCAGCTTTAGCGGCCTAAAGACAGCTATTCTCAGGCTCGTTCAAGCAGAAGGCGAATCCATCAACGTGGCAGACGCCTGCGCTTCCTTGCAGGAGGCCATCGTTTCGGTCCTGGTGGAGCGCGCTATGTTTGCCGTTGAGAAGACTGGGTGTCAGGCCCTTTCCCTGGTTGGCGGCGTCGCCGCTAATGAAGCATTGCGCCTTAGGTTCGGCAAGGAATGTGAGAAGGGAGGCATTCAATTCATGAGTCCGCCGTTGCTACTTTGTACAGATAACGCGGCGATGATTGGTCTTGCCGGATCGCATCGGCTCGCTGCTGGTGAAAGGGCCGACTGGTCGCTTGACTGTTATGCCAACGCGGCACTTCCCTCCTGATGGTCGAAGACGATAGACCAATTGTCCGCTGCGTGTGCTTCGACAAGACGTTCGAAGAACTTAAGGCTCTGGGTCTGGCAACGATCGAGGAAATTTCAGCCGAAACTGGATGCGGAACAAAATGCGGCTTGTGTCTTCCGTACATCCTGAAGATGCTGGAGACCGGCGATACTCGTTTTCGCATTGACTAGACATTTGCCAGGCCAACTCTCGATTCCTGAATGGAAAGGATTCAAAGGGATTGTCCTATGCAAACAGAAGTCGAGAGCTACCTATCGCATCGCTACTGGCCGGAAGATGAATTTCTTAGCCGGCTCCGTCGAGATATCTACACGTTTCCCGGCCCAACAGAGGTCAATGCTGAAATCGGCAAACTGCTCAGCGTCCTCGTCATGGCCACGGGCGCCAAACGTGTCTTAGAATTGGGTACGCAGTTCGGCTACAACGCGATCTGCATTGCTCGTGCGCTCCCTTCTGGTGGCCATCTGGACACTATTGAGGCGTCGCCCTTCCATGCCGATTCTGCGGCAAAGTGGTTCAAGGAGACTGGCGTCTCCAAACGCGTTCAGCTGTTCCGAGGCACCTCTGAGACCGTGTTGCCAACGTTGAAAGGTCTGTATGATCTCGTGTTTCTGGACGGCGATACGAGCCGATATTTTGGTGACGGTGAGACGGCGGTAAGGCGGTTGCGGCCTGGCGGGACACTTGTTGCCGACAACATGACCTGGAGTGGCAAGGTCGCCGACAAACGCGTGAACGACGAAAAAACGCAAGACCTGCGAGCGTTCCATGCCTTCATCGCGTGCCATGACGACTTGATGTCGACGGTCCTACCGGTCGGAGATGGACTCTCGATTTCCGTAAAACGCGCGTAAGCCCTTTGATGGGACTGGACTAATCGCTACTTTCAAGACAGAATGTGGGTGTGTGTCGGGAATTATCCGGCTCCATTCATGGAGGGTTTATGAAAGTTAAGGCTATTGCTTTTCTTGCGCTCGTCGTTGTGGTCACCGCCGTTGCCTATGCCCAGGCAACAAAGGGATCGCTTACAATTAGCGGCAACAGCGTCGACACAGATTTTATGGTTAAGAACGGGCGCACATATGTGCCCATAGCCGACGTTGCGAAGGCACTCAAGCTAAACATTCACAAGACTGCCAATGGCTACGAACTCTCGCCCGAGGGCGGAGCGAATCAGGTTCAGGGGCTCACGGGCAAGGTCGGCGACGTTTTGAACTGCGGCTTTTGCACGGTGAAGGCTAAGAAGGTCATTATCGGCGAGAAGTACGACCGGCAATTTGTCACCGGCGAAATCGGAACCTATGACGAGAAGGAGACCTTGGTTGTCATCGTCCTGCAGGTCAAGAATGCTACCAAGAACGCCATGACCTTGGATCCTTTTGGCCTTGAGGAGACCGCACTGGTCGACAACGACTCCCATTCTTACTCCTCGGTAAACGGTTTGGACTGCGATATTAGTGATCGGGGACCGAAGCTGCTGCCAGGTGCGGCGTTTGACTTTGCCCTTGTTTTCCATTTCCCGAAGTCCCAGAAGCCGACCGAGCTTGTCTACAGCCCGACGTTCTTTGGTGAGAATCTGCCGAAGAAGGCGGTTCGGATTTCTTTGGGCGAGTAGTCGTTGACAAGTGGGCGTCAAGGTGAAGCCTGGGCTAGGACGGCACGGGGGCCATCCCTCCCGGGGTCGTGGGCGGCCGTGTTCGACCAACGTGGGAGGGACGAGCCCCGTCTCGTCCTGGCAAGCCCGTCGTTGAGAAATCAGCGCCTAGGTGCGGACAGCAGAGGGCTGCTGTTTAGAGGTCGGCGGCAAGGTGCATCCTGGGAAGGGACGGCTCAGGGGCTATCCCTCCCGGCGTCGAAATCTAGGCTCAGCGACGTGTCGCCCGATGTGGGCGCGACGAGCCCCCTTCTCGCCCAACGGGGCATTATCGTTGCCACTGTCCGGATTCTTAGATGGCCGTCGCATTGGTCCGGCACCGATTCCCCGTGCACCCTAGTGTCCCGTGAAAGTAAACTGGGCTATATGAGTTCCATCGCCGTTAGGTCTGACAAAGGAGTCGCCATGTTCCCTGAAATGCCCGCACACGAAGTTGAATTCCTTGACAAGGTTCGAGACTTTGTTGCCAAAGAGGTTCTGCCAAACACCAGGGAATGGGAGGCGAATACTGCGTTTCCGGATGAGATTTGGCCGAAGCTGGGCAAGCTTGGTCTTCTGACCATGACCCTGCCGAAGGAATTCAGCGGCCCCGGCTACTCTTGCGCCGTGTATTGCGAAGCTTGCAAAGAAATCGCCAAAGGCGACCCGGCTCTTGCAATGAACATTGCGGCCATTAACGCCCTATGCGTCGGGCATTTTGTCCGCTTTGGATCCAAAGAGCAGTGCGACAAGTATTTGCCAGGAATCAAGACAGGCGACATCAAGCTTGCTTGGGGGTTAACCGAGCCGGACGCGGGATCAGATGCTCGAAGGGTTAAGACGAAGGCCACGCCGATTGAAGGAAAGCCAGGCTACTTCCACCTGAACGGCCAGAAGATGTTTATCACGAACGGCGGTAAAGCCGACCTGATCATCATGGTTGCCCGAACATCTGAGACCGAGCTGTCAGCCTTCTTCATGGAGACGAACCAGCCAGGATTCAAGCTCACGAAACGCATTCATACCGTTGGAGTGAAGGCTTCCAACACCGTGCAGTTTGAGTTAAATGATGCGGTTGCCTGGCATACGCCATGCAAATTCGAAGAGGCCATTGGATTGCTGTATAGGGGGCGACTTGGCATTGCGGGGATGGCGGTTGGTATTGCTGAGAAAGCGTTTGAGCTTTCTGTTGAATATTCCAAGCAGCGTGAGCAGTTCAACCGAAGGCTGTGCGATATGCAGTCCGTTCAGAACATGCTTGCAGACTCGGCAATGGAGCTTGAGGCGGCAAGGCTCTTGCTTCAAAAGGGCTACACGATGTTTGACCAAGGCCTCCCCGTGATCAAAGAATCGTCGTTTGCCAAGCTTTACGCAAGCGAAACCGCGAATAGAGTTACTAACAGGGCAATCCAGATTCATGGCGGGCGAGGAATGACCTTTGAGTATCTCGTCGAGAAGCTGTGGCGCGATGCAAAGCTCACCGAGATTGGTGAAGGTTGCAGCGAGATTCAACGCATGGTTATTGCGAAGCAGGTTACGAAGTAGGCCGAGCTAAGGACATAACGCAGACTCATACGGGAATCGCGTATGCGGTCTGCCGAATGCAGAATGCTTGAGATAGCAGTTCTTCTATTTGCGCGTCTGAGTAATAGGCGCATAATATTGGCCTAGTCATTTTATGGCTGGCTAACCTTTCGGGCATTTCACTAGACTTCAAATACAACCATGATCCATCTCGCCCTCTTCGTTGCCACATCGTTCCTTGGGCAACAGCCCGTCACCCTTTCAAGGGTTTTCGTCAAGGGTGAAAAGGACCAATACGAGGTTCAGTCTCACCTTCAAATGGAGCAGCGCGAGAAGGGGCTGGACACGTGGATTCCGGAGGATCTTGACCTTTCGTACAAGTTCACAAGCGAGGTTGAAGCGATGCTTCCTGACGGTGTCGCTAAAATTCACTATCAGCGGCCGACGATGACGGAAGTCGCCGGTGAGACTTTCGATAAGCCGACCAAGACGTCAGTCGACAAGATCAACATGAACTACGAGCTAACGGTCTCAGCTGCGAACGAGCTAATCAACCATGTGGATGTTGCGAAAAAGCCGGCCAAATGGGTTGGGTCTGGCGCTCCCAAACGGCAGGACTTGAACAGCTTCCTAGATCAATTCGTGAGCGAGCTGATTCGTCTCTCAGTTTTTATCGGATCAATCGATAACGCACTCGACTATGCCCCAAAGTTTCCACTAACCAGCGTGAAGATTGGTGACACCTGGAAGCGGACTGTCGGATACCAACCGCAGAAGCTCAAGGGAAAAGGCGAAATGGCGGTTCAGCGCATTGATTACACCTACACCTACAAGGGCCAGGTGGATTCAAACGGTAAGAAGGTTGTACGCGTTACTGCATCACTTTCCATCAATTCAGACCTAGCCAAATTCGCCAATCAATTTGTGCCTGAAGATCGGACAGGTCTAAAGGAATTCCCTCTTTTGCTGAATGCGAATATCGATTTCGATCTCGATCCAAAGACGTTAAGAACGATCTCCGCAAGCGCTACTTCCGAGGGGAGTTTCAAGATCGTTGAGACCGATTCACCAGATGTGCCTGCCGAGGAAGTCAAGTTGAAGGGTCAGACGACCTTTAGGCTCATTGGCTCGACAATCG
>JBBQMJ010000262.1:0-5409 GCA_038328815.1 Fimbriimonadales bacterium
TTAACGCCAGTGAAGTCGACAAAAATTGGCCTGCCCGTGCTCTTAGACTTTGCAAGGGCATCCGCGAAGTCGACGGCAACGATCGGGCCAGATTTAACGATGCTCTGGGGTATCGCTTTGAGATTGGATGGATAAGGGTCAGGCGGTAAGTAGGCCTCAAAATCGCTTAACTTGTGGCCTTGAAAGCCAGATGCCAGAAACACGGATCCCGCAAGCGAGGCAACCGCCAGCCCCCGCCGAGCCCAACCTGTGGACCCGATTGACTTCGGTAGACCGAGTAGGTAGCCGGTCAGCAATGCGCTTATAGCGACCCAGATCCCAAGCACGACGGGCCTGGTCAGAATTCCTAGGCTCCAAGCAAGGTCGGCGTTGGAGAGGAATTTCACCGCTGCGGCAAGCTCGATATAAGCTAAAACGGGCTTCACGGAATTGAGCCAATTGCCAGCCTTGGGCATCTTTGCAAGGGAGGCGGGGAACATGGCCAGAGCAAAGAACGGGAGAGCGAAGGCCAAGCCGTAAGCGGCCATGCCAATGGTCGGCATGAGGATGCTTCCCTTGGTCGAAGCGGTGAGCAGAGCGGCGACGATAGGCATCGTACAAGTGAAGCTGGTGAGCGAGAAGGTCGCCCCCATGAAGAACGGGCCTGCCAATCCGCTTGCCTTGGAAGCTTTTAGCATCCGGTTTGATAGCGCCGGCGGAACTTGTAATTCATAGAGACCAAATAGGTTCAGCGCGAGCAATACGAAGATGACTGCCAGGGCAATGTTGAACCAAGGACCTGCGGCGAAGTTCTGTATTCCAGTAGCGCCAAAAAGAGCGGTCGCCAAGATACCGATGATCGCGAAGGTGCTGATGATTCCTAGGCTATAAGCAAGAGCGCCGGAAAGCGCCGTACCGTCCTTTCGCTTGCTGAAATAGCTTACGGTCACCGGGATCATAGGGAAGACGCACGGTGTTAGAAGAGACGCCAATCCGCCAAGGAAGCAGACCCACAAATAGGAGCCTACGCCCACTTTCATTGCAGCGCCTAGACCAGCGCTTTGCGCCATTGCGAGTGGCGCAATGGCTAGCAACAACGCCGTAGCCGCGGGTCTCTTCTTGAATGTCATTTTTGGAAGTTGGTTGACACCTTGACTTCGTCGGTTGTCGGCATCAGGCATGAACGGTCGTTACAGGCTTGCGTCTTGACTCGAACAAGAAAATTCTGCTTGCCGTGGGCCGAGGAAGGTGACGAAAGCACTACTTTGATCGTGCCCTGGTGCTCAAACACGGGGACGGTCTCACCAAGAGCGCTGTACATCACGGTTTTTGGATAGACAGTTTTCTTGACCTTGAAGCCCTTTGGCGCCTGAACGGAAACCTCAGTGGGGATTCCGGTTTCGATCTTGCCAGGACCGTAGATATGGTAGCCCTCCTTGACCTTGAACTTGACCTCGATCGTCACGTCCTTACCCGGCGCTGACTTGGAGGGTCCAGTAGCAGAGACCTTGACGGCGCTTTCAGCAGCGAAGGCGACGGCACTTATGAGAACCGCAGCAATGAAGATAACGATTTTCGAACCTATTTTCATGGTTATTAAGACCTAAACACCGGGATTCTAATCATCGGCGCTTTGTTGTCCCTATTCTACGGGTTTCCGCGCCGCACCCTCCCGCGAAATTGCGGCTACTTGCTTTAGCTAGCCAACAAAATGAACGCTCACCGAGTGGGTCTAGTTCCTGAAGATTTGTCAAGCGAGTTCAGAAGGCTAATGATTTCACCAGTGTGCGTGGTCGTCATTCGGGCAAAGATTAATACAAGGATTCATCCCATGGCCCACACCAAACCGAAGTCGATCGCATCGGTTCCCAACCTCGGCGTGCTAAGCGCTTGCGCACTTGCGCTGGGCGTTGTTGCGACTAGTCTCTATCTATCCCTCAACCTTGGCCACATACCCTGGGCGAAGACCTTGCTGGCCGTATACAAGGTCGGAACCGTGGCCGGCGTCCTCGCTTTAGTTTGGGCAGTGTGGGGATTCCTCACGTTGGGGAAGCATGGCCCGGTGGAAAAACGGTGGCGATCAGCGAGCATATTCATCTGCTTTGGCTGCGCGAGCATGGTTAACTCGCTTGTTGGAATGTTGGCCATGGGATATGAACTATCAAGTCCCGCCGTCGACTATGTAGTTCAGATGTCTGGCCTATTCACATACTTTGCCTGGCCAGCCGCCCTCTTCTACTTTCCGGCAAGGCGCATTCTAAACGAGCGCAAATTGCCTTGGATCATGGATGTTGCCCTCATCGTGACCGCCTTGAGTGCTGCAGGTTGGTATTTCCTTATTGCCCCACAAGTCAAGTTCACGGGCGCACATTTTGCGTTCTGGCTAACGTTTGCCTATCCGTTGGCTGACTTGGTGAGCCTGGCCAGCGTGGTCGCAGCCATTACGCTTGGCGGCTCGTTCCGGGGCGCCCGCGGGATAGTGATGGCCGGCATCGCGGTCAACGTTGCTGGCGATGTTATCCAGGCCGTTTACATGGTTCATCACAAGATGGCGCCGGATCCCTACATCCAGACGATCTGGAATCTTTCGGCAGTTCTCATCGGAATCGCGGCGTTGCAGCTCCGCAAGGATGCTCGTAAGCCGGCGGCCGCCTTGGCTTCTGGGGATGGGATGTTGCGCCTGACCTTAGTGCGCGCGGTGGTCACAATCGGATTTCTCGGCGCCCTCGTAGGATTGGCCCTTTGGGGCAACTGGGCGCGGCCACACACGATCGACACGATTGGTTTGAACATTTGCTGTGTGCTAGCTACGGCCTGTTCACTTGTCCGTCTCCTCAGCCTTATCAAAGACAATAACGACCTTGCGAAGTCGCTGGCCCACGCAAACGCAAACCTGGATGATCAGGTTCAAGAGCGAACCAAGCAGCTCTCGGACGCCAATGATGAGCTCGAGAGGCACGAGCGGTTCTTGCGTGCCGTTATTGACTCTATTCCAAGCACTGTCGTGGCACAGGCAGCCGATGGAACAATCGCCCTTGCCAATGAAGCGACAGCCCGTTTCTTTGCAAAACCGGTAGATGAACTCCAAGGGGCAAATTACGCCGATGTCGTGAGCGCAACGAATCCAAACGCCAAATCGATCATCGCAGAGGAGACTGAGATCCTGCTGCATGGCAACCCTCTTCTGATCTCGGAGCGGGAGATTGTCAGTGCTAACGGCGAAGTGCGCATTTTCGAAGTCGTTAAAACGCCGGTGGTGGTTAAGAAGGGCACAGCAGAACAAATTCTTATCGTTGGTAATGATATCACCGTGAGAAAAGAGGCGGAGAAGAACCTAATCGCAGCGAGGGACGCCGCGGAGCATGCGGCGAAAGTGAAGTCCGAATTCTTGGCGAACATGAGCCATGAGATTCGTACGCCAATGAACGGCGTGATTGGATTTACCGACTTACTGCTTTCCGAAAACCTTTGTCCAGACCACAGGGATTCTGCGCTCTCGATCAAGGCAAGTGCAGAGAGCCTACTCACGATCATCAACGACATCCTCGATGTTTCCAAGCTGGACGCGGGCGGGGTGAAGGTGGAATCCGCGCCATGCTCTCTGGCGGCGATTTGCGTTGAAGTTATCGACCAATACCGGGCACTAGCAGAGTCGAAATCCCTTGGTTTCCGGCTAGACGTGCGACTTGATCCTGGCGCCCGATTCTTGACGGATGCAGGAAAGGTCAAGCGCGTCATCAGCAATTTGGTTGGGAACGCATTGAAGTTCACTGAAGCGGGGACGGTTAGCGTCGAAGTGGACTTGATCAGACAGAATCAAGACATCGCGACCGTTCGGATTGCCGTTACGGATACGGGCATCGGGATAGCGGACGACCAGCTGGTCAAGATATTTACGCCTTTCTCGCAGGTCGATTACTCGATGACTCGCCGATATGGCGGCACGGGGCTCGGCCTTTCACTTTGCAAACAACTTTCGGAATTGATGGGCGGATCGGTTAGTGTCCAGAGTGAGGAAGGTGTTGGCAGCTGCTTTACTGTGGATCTGCCACTGAAATGCACCAAAGAAGAGGAAGGCAAAAAGGACGAGACCGTCGAGTTGGCTGCAGGGCTGCAAGTTTTGGTCGTTGAAGACAACGAGGTCAACCAGAAGATTGCCCGCCGCATCTTGGAGCGGTTGGGCTGCGAGGTGATCGTAGCAAACAACGGGCTTGAAGCGGTGGATTATCTCATCAAGAAGAGCTGCGATGTCATTTTGATGGATTGCCAAATGCCGGTTATGGACGGCCTCGATGCCACTCGAAAGATTCGAGGGTTTGAAGCACCCTATCGCCAGGTCCCGATTATCGCAGTAACCGCAAACGCGATGGCTGGAGACCGCGAGAAGTGCATGGCGGCGGGAATGGACGACTACATAGCGAAACCGATCAAGGTTGAAGCCTTGACCGGTGCTATGAGTCGGTTAACGAAGAAGGCGGCTTAGCGCTTCCGGCGTCTAAGCGCCGCGGCGCCAATCGCCATTACGGCCAGAGTCGTAGGCTCTGGAACTGCGGTGACACTGACTTCATCCAGCCCGTCTGTATCGGTACCTGCGGTTTTCCAATCGGCGTTGATCGCGAAGACGTCGACGTTGGCAAGGACGCTCTGAAATTCCGCAACCGTTGGAGCGCCGCCGGAACCCTTAAGCCATCCCGCAGGGGTTAGCGAGAAGGAGTAGTTCGTAAGCGAGGTGCTGGGAGCTGAGGTCGTGTAATAGAGGATCGTTCCGCCACCCCGGAGAATGAGATTTGGGTAGGGCACACCGTCGCTCACGGTATCTGAGAGCAGGTAGCTGACGGTTCCGCCGTAATACGACGACAGGTCACCAAGGTAAGGAGCGGGCGCAGCGAACAAGAAGAGCCCGCCACCCTGGAACTCGGTGTCCGTAA
Organism: Fimbriimonadales bacterium; assembly: GCA_038328815.1. Lineage (GTDB taxonomy): Bacteria > Armatimonadota > Fimbriimonadia > Fimbriimonadales > Fimbriimonadaceae > JBBQMJ01. The sequence goes on from JBBQMJ010000262.1 coordinate 4,908, forward strand.
TTCCCGATCCTGTCCAGGTTGGTGTATGGGTTCCCAGCAAGGTCAGACCCGGAAACGTGACATTTACCGATAGCCAGCCGTCAATCCCCGTGTCAAAGTGGCTGTTTATCGATGCTGGAGCCATCGATGCTGCAAGCAAAATCGCAATTGTTGAATATCCCTTCGAAATCATAAATAAATCAGTCCTCAAGTTTTGAGCCAGTGCATTGTAACCTGCTTTAACCTAGTCTGACCCCAAAGGTCCCGATAACCAGCAATTGAGCTTTCTACCACCATGTAAAGACCGACACGGGTACAGAATCCCTTTGACAAAGAAAGGAGCCCAACTGGATTGTCCAGCCGGGCTCCAGTTATTGCGAGAGGTTACTTTGAGGCTTTGCGCTTTCGAATAAGGGCGAGCGCACCAATTCCGAGAGCCGCCATGGATGCAGGTTCTGGAACGGCCCCTTGCTGGAGAGACATTCGACTGGAGCTTGGTGCGCCTTGATCGTCGCTGCTCGGT
>JBBQMJ010000263.1:0-5408 GCA_038328815.1 Fimbriimonadales bacterium
GGCGTTCGGTTGGAAGCGTTGTGAACGATGCGAAGCGGTTAATTGGGAAGAATGTGAGCCTTCCGGCTGGCTACACCGTTGAATGGGGCGGCGCGGTTGAGGAGCTGGAGCACGCTCTTGAGACTTTATATTGGGCCATTCCCGCTTCGCTGCTGTTGATCTTCGTATTGGTTTACGCCTGCTTCGGCTCGTTCCGAGACTCGTTCGTTGTGCTGACGACCATCCCGCTTGCAATCATCGGTGGGACGTTCTTGCTGCTTGTCTTGGGACTGCCGATTTCCGTGCCCGCCATCATCGGCTACATAGCCAACTTCGGCACTGAGGTTCAGAACGGCACGATCATGGTCTCGTTCATCAACCGATGGCGCAACCGCGGCTTCTCGGCCCGAGAGGCTGCGGTGTTTGGCGCTACGGAGAGGTTACGACCGGAGATTCTGAGCGCCTTAATCGGCGTGTTGGCGCTGATTCCTTTCTTGCTGACCTCCGGTATTGGCGCAACGGTTGAGCGGCCTTTGGCGGCAGTCGTCATCGGCGGCATCGCCCTATCTCGTCCGATTGCTTGGTTCTTGCTACCGACGCTTTACGTGTGGCTTGACAAGAGCGGCAGGGCATCGATTGGGAAACCAGGCAAGTTGAGGGAGCTCGATCCGAAGGACCTTCACGTGATATATCCTGATCCTGATCCCGAAACTCCCTAACAATGGTCTGGCAACTAGCCTGTAGTTGTTGTGGTTGATGTCGAAGGCACTGTGGTGTCGGGCGTCGTCGTGTTCGTATGGGTTTCGGTATGAGTCGGGGCGGGCGGCGTGTTGACAGTTACATTGGGAGCCGGCGTGGTCTTGTTAATGACGGTTGTAGCTGGCGGATTTTCAGGCTGGGCAACGCATCCTGCAGCAGCGAAGAACGCAGCGAAGGGGATGACACAAGTAGCGATCTGTTTTTTCATTTTGTGGTCTCCTGAGAGCTTGAGATTTACTCTGGGTAGGACAAAGCGCCCTCTTTTCTTGTTCCTAGAATTCCCTCGTCGGAGACAAGGGCAATTGAGGACCTGTAATTCCGAAAGACCTGACAAAGGAGCCCTTCTCGGGGGAGGCTGAAAGTGACAGACAGCATCTTGCTGAACTTGGCCGGTGTCTTATAGCCCTATCATCTCGGAAGACTCCACTGCCTCAAACAGCTGGCTTAGGAACTTGCGCTTTTCGTCTTCAAATCCAACGGACACATCCTCATCACTGTGGCCCATGAGTTCCTTTCTAATCCTTGGCGGGCATCCAAGGGCGTTCAGGTTGGCAGAAAAGGAAGCCCGAAGGTGGTTGAAGGTGCACGTGGGGAGGCCAGCCTTCTTGCATGTGCGCTCGAGTAGCCGTCCTGCGTTTTCGGGGTTTTGGACTTCGCCAGCGGGGTTGGGGCAGGCGAAGTCTCCCAGCGTGCTCGTGCGGGCAACGAAGAGTGAGAAGAAGCCGGGCGGGAGCGGGATTGTGCGGTTGCTGGAGTCAGGCTTTGCTTCCTCGATCTTGATCTGACGCTCCTGCTTATGAACCTGCCGCTTGATGCGAACCTCGTTGGCGTCGATGTCGGAGCGATGAAGGCCCAGGCACTCGCCGAGACGCAGCCCAAGAAACGCGCCAAGCAAAATCGGACCCTGAATTGGCTCACCTTCGGCAGCCTTAAATAAGTCCGCGCATTCAGCAGTTGTAAAGGGTGTTTGCGGCGGCGCCTTAACGCTGCCCATCTTGGTGCCGCGCATCGGGTTCTTGGCTAGGAAGCCATCCTTCTCAGCCAAGGTCAAGACCTCGCCAAGCACTTTGCGAACTTGGGCTGCCGCGCGGGGCGTTAGGTTGTCGCCCTTGCGATTCAGGAAAGCCTGGACCTGTTGACGGGTGACATTAGCCATGACTTCGGCCCCAAAGACGGGCAGAATTTGAGTCTTTAGAGCCCAAAGAATGTGCTCCCTAAAATCAAACGACAGGTGCTTTATGGTGGGAACGTAGTGGGAGGTGACGTAATCGGCGAAGAGGCCAGGGTCTTCACTCTTGCCGGTCATGCGCAGCGCCCAGGCTTCCGCAAGGGCATCGGCTTCTTCGGGGGTTGATGCGTAGAAGCTCTGGCGGATTTTCGTTCCGTCGGGACGAGTGGCTCTTTTCCTGGCTTCCCACAGCCCGTTCGGTCTTTGTGATGGCATGATCTCTCCCAAGAGGGTATCACAACGGCGAAATCGCGCACCCAAACGGCGCTAAAGCACGTAAACTTGTGAGGTGACTATTGATCCCGTCCAAAGGCAAGTCGAATTTACGAGCCACACTCCCTACGTCCATGAGCGCATTCGCGCTGCCGCCATGTACTGCTCCGATGGACGTGTTGGTCAACACTTCGATGAATTTTTGCACCAGGGTCTTGGCCTTCCGCGCTATGACCGAATAGCCCTTCCCGGAGGCCCGGCGTGTCTAGCCGGACACATCAAAGCCCATTTCAACGAGCAGGCGGTTGCCGACGAGCTGAGGTTCCTTGTGGAGGCGCACGAGGTTACTCGAGTTGTTCTGATCGCACATGAGAACTGCGCATTCTACGGCTCGCGGTTACATATAGAGCCGGACAAGATGGAAGCAGCCCAGAAGGTAGATTTGACGAAAGCCGCCCGTTTCGTTTACCGACTTACCGGGCTCACGATGGTCCAGTGCTTCTTTTCGAGGATCGTAGACGGACACATTGACTTCGAGTATGTGCCCGTCGATCCGATCCTGCCCTTCTAGCCTTCACTTTTCCAGTGTCGTCTTGATGCGCAGATAGGTGTCGTAGCGATCCTCAGCGATCGTCCCTGTCTCCACCGCGACCTTCACCGAGCAGCCTGGCTCATGGGTGTGCGTGCAGTCTCCGAACTTGCACCGCCCCACCATGGCGAACTCGGGGAAGTAGTAGGGAAGTTCATCTTCACGAAGGTTCCAGAGCCCAAAGCTTCGGATTCCTGGCGTGTCGATAACCAGTGTTTCGTTGCCCAGGTCCCACAGGGTCGACTTGGTGGTGGTATGCGTACCCCGGCCGTAGCCATTGCTAACGTCGCCGGTTTTCAGCGAGAGCTCCGGCTTGACCATATTCAGCAATGACGACTTGCCTACGCCGCTATGGCCAACGAACGCCGACACCCTTCCCTGCAGGGCTTGCAGCAGTTCTTCGCGCCCCCGCCCATTGCTGGCTGAACACAGCACGACGGGGATGCCCAAAGCCTGATAAGGCGCAAGGCGCCACACGTCTTCCCGCAAATCAGCTTCGCTTGAATGCAGGTCCAGCTTGTTCACCGCGATCACCGGTATCGCGCCGCCGCGTTGAATGGCGATCAAGTAACGATCGATTAGGCGAGGATGGAGCGGTGGCGATATCACAGAGACCACGACGACGACCACGTCGACGTTGGCAACGATGACTCGCTCCAGGTTGCAGTTACCTGCATCGGGGCGGGACAACTTGGTGCGACGAGGCAGTACCCCGACGACGATCGTGTCAGAGCCTCGGCGTTCCAAGGCTGCCTCATCGCCGACCGCAAGTTCGGTTTGCTGCCGAGCGGCAAGGTCGGGCGACAGCTTGCAGCTTGTCAACCTGCCTTCCAGCATGACGTCGCAGACCCGGGGTCCGATTGACACCACCATGCCTGTTAGCTTTGGGGCAAGAGGCGTTGCCGTTGGTGTCTCTTCTTCGCCCAGCAGTTGCCAGACGTAGTCATCCAGTGACGGCGCGCGCCGCCGAACCATGATTGGCTCATCGTCTTCGTCGTCATAGCTTCGCCGAGCCACGGCCTTGGTGGCAGGTGGACGGGTGGCCTTCTTGAGTTGGGCGGCACGCTTCATAAGGCGTTGCCGCTCGTTGCTTTCCATTTGCGCCAGTCTCGCGACCAGCAGAGTTCGTTCTTTTTCTGTCATCTCTTTTGCGTGTACAAGGCGGTAAGGGCACGCGAAAACGCGCGCGAAAAAACGCTAAGGATGCTTGCCAGAGGAACGTAGCGGAGAGCCCAAGGAGGGCTGGTTAAGCTTTATTGCCGGAGGCAAGCAGGTTGGTTGCAATGGTTGCAGGTGTCATTAAAATTCGCCTCCAGTTAAAGTTGGTCGATCGCTCGACATCACCGGGTTTCGGTGAATCGACATTATACCCTAGGTGAAAGGTGAAAGGTGAAAGGTGAAAGGTGAAAGGTGAAAGGTGAAAGGTGAAAGGTGAAAGGTGAAAGGTGAAAGGTGAAAGGTGAAAGGTGAATGACAGCTAGATGCCTCACACGGAGTTCGGGATGACACTGTCCCGACATCAATGGGTGACCTGCGAAGGGCGGCAGGCGTATTCTTTGAAGCTATGGCACCGACATCTGAAATCGCGATCATCTCGGACATTCACGGCAACGCGTTTGCGTTGGAACTGGTGCTTTCCGACATAGCCGAGCGTGGCATTGGGAAGACGATCTGCCTCGGTGACGCCGTTCAAGGCGGACCTCAACCTGTGGAATGTGTTCGGCTGCTTCGCGAATTTGGTTGCCCGGTGGTGATGGGAAATGCGGATGACTTTTTGCTGTACGGGACGGATAGCGGGGCGGAGCCGCTTACGGCAGGGCACGTACAGGTTCGGAATTGGCAACTGTCGCAACTAGATGGGGAAGACATTCAGTTTATGAAAGGCTTCTCGCCGACCGTCGAAGCCGTCGCCGGTGAGTTCAAAATCCTATGCTTTCACGGTTCGCCAACCGACTTTGACCAAGTCATTCTGCCCGAGACGGCCGACGAGGAACTAAGGAAGGTGCTAGGCGATCAACCGGCCACTTTCTGCTTCGGAGGCCATACCCACGTCCAGCAGTTCAGGAGGATTGACACCGCTTTCTACGTGAACCCTGGCAGCGTTGGGTTTGCCTACAGTCACCATCAAGATGAAAGTGATTTCAAAGCTGATCCGTGGGCGGAATACGCGGTCTTGCGGGTTGAAGGTCGGAAATTTGACCTTGCTTTCCGGCGCATTCCCTACGACGCCGCCAAGATGCGCGAAATCTACCTGCAGAGCGACAGACCGAACAAGGAGGCGGCGGCTAGGCAATATGAACCGCGATGATATTCAGGATGTGTTGGCGGATCAGATTGATTACTACCGGCAACGAGCCGGCGAGTATGAGTCGTCGATCTTTGAAGAGCGGCTTAATTCTGGGGTAGAGGGAACCGAAGAGGGCCTGGAATTCGAAGGATTCGTCCAAGCGCTCGGCAAGAGAGCGCGGGTGAGATCAGCGCTTGAGATTGCCGCTGGCACTGGCATTTGGACAGGTCAGTTGAAGGCTATCTCTGACAACCTATCGGCGATCGATTCTTCTCCGGAAATGCTGGAGATCATTCGATCAAAGCACGGCGATCAGATTCAACTTGTCCAGGCGAATGTGTTCGACTGGACAC
>JBBQMJ010000264.1:0-5347 GCA_038328815.1 Fimbriimonadales bacterium
CACCGACAACGCATTGGTCGCGGCGGGCGGTGTGGGCACGATGGACGAAGTTCGCATGCTTCATTCGCTCAAATTTGATATCGCACTCGGTATGGCTATTTACACCGGCACCCTCCCGTTAGAGGAGCTTGCAAAGCTTAACCAACCGGTTGTGAAACTCGACAGCAACGAAAACGCGCTGGGACCGTCTTTGCAGGCAATTCGAGCGGCTGAGCGCGCCGCGCATGGCATGCATCGCTACCCGGACTCAAGTGGCGGAGCGCTTAAGGCGGCAATCGCCGACAAGGCGGGGCTGGAAGTCGGCAATATCCTTCTCTCGAATGGAAGCGACGAGCTTATCCACTTGCTCGGCCTCATCTCGTTACAGCCTGGGGACGAACTGCTTATCGGCGATCCGACTTTTGTGAGGTACGAACCCACAGCGTCACTCGCGAAGGCAATCGTTCTTAGGGCGACGCTTGATGAAGCCGGCCGCTACGATTTGCCCGCAATGTCACGCATGGCGACCGAACGGACCAAGCTGGCATTCATCGCCAATCCCAACGCTCCGACGGGGACGATCATAGCGAAGCGGGAATTTGACAAGTTTCTGTTGGACATGCCGCCCGGAGCATTGGTAGTACTTGACGAGGCTTATTTCGAATTCGCCTCAGATGAGCCGGATATGCCCCGCAGCGTTGACTACGTGAAGGCTGGCAGAAATGTTGTAGGATTGCGCACTTTCAGCAAGGCCTATGGGCTTGCTGGACTTCGGCTGGGATATGCCTTTGCCTCGAGGGAGGTTGTCGATGCGGTTGAAGGCATCAGGGAGACGTTTAACGTCAATTCGATCGCCCAAGCTGCGGGTTTAGCGGCATTAGCGGATGAGCAACACCTCGCTATAAGTGTCAACTCGTCGCGTCTCGCGCGGATGATTCTGGTTGAGGACTTGAAAATGTTTGGCGCAAGGGTGACCGACAGCAAAGCGAACTTTGTATTCGCCGAATTCGCGAGTGATGTAACTGACGTGGTCGCAGCGATGTCAGGAGATGGTGTCTTCGTGCGCGCTGGAAAAGCGTTCGGCAACCCCAAGGCGATGCGTATAACGGTCGGCACGCCAGAGGAGAATTCCCGATTGATTCGAGCCCTTGGAGCTTGCTTGAGCGGCTGAATTACTTTGCTGATGAAGCGACTGAGTACATGTCATCCATATAGTCGCGAATCATGCGCGCTGTCGAAAATGCGTAGAGGCTGGTTGACATTGACTGTTTCATCATCGCAATCCAAGCTTTGGGGAGTCCAGACGAGTCGCGATCGAAATAGAGCGGGAACACTCTCTGTTCTAGCACCTGGTACAGATTCGAAGCATCCTGGGCATCTTGCTTCTTGATCTCATGTGGCACTTTCCGGTCACCGATGGCGAAGCCGTTGACGCCATCAACACACGCCTCGTCCCACCAACCATCGAGAATGGACACATTGACGACGCCATTTGCTGCTGCTTTCATGCCGCTAGTGCCAGAGGCTTCTAACGGACGCCTTGGGTTGTTTAGCCACACATCAGCGCCCGCGACCAGCATACGGCCAACCTCCATGTCGTAGTCCTCTAAATGGAACGCCTTGCCTTTGAACTTGACGGACTGCGTGGTTTGGTAGACCTTGCTAACCAGGTCCTGGCCCGTTCGATCAGAGGGGTGGGCTTTGCCGGTGAAGACGACCTGGATAGGTCGGTCTTTCAAGTTCAGCAGCTTTGCTGCTCGTTTCTCATCGCTGAAGATTAGCGAAGCCCTCTTGTAAGGGGCAAACCTTCTGGCGAAGCAAATGAGGAGAGCGTCGGGATTGAGCCATTCTGCGAATTGTCGAAGTTCGTCAGGTCCCTCGCCGTGGCGAGCGTGTTGGCCCCTGAGCCTTTCTTCAACAAATTCAAGGAGGGCGACTTTTTGCGCCTTGTGGGCTTCCCATAGCTGCTTGTCGTCAAGGTCAAGGACTACATCCCAAGCCGGCCTGCCATGCTCGGCACCTTTAATCGCTAACTTTGTTTCGAATTTGAATTCAGCGCCTTTAGCTTCGAAGAGCGCCTTAACCTGTGAGCCGAGCCACGTGGGCATGTGGACGCCGTTGGTTACACCCAGCACTTTGCGACCCGCGATCTTGCGCCAAGTCTTATCGGCCGTCTGGCCGTGGAGGAGGCTCACTCCATTAGCGCCAGTGGTGTGCCTAAGAGCGAAGGCGGTCATGTCAAATACCTTAGGATCGGCGTCGGCGTCGAGGCCGAGCTTGAGCATGTCTGCAACCTTGATGGACATCCCGGCGAGGATTGGCGAGATGAGGGACTGCGCAAGTTTGACGTCGAACCGCTCGTTGCCTTCCGGTACAGGTGTATGGATGGTGATGAGGGAGTTCGCGGCGATTTTCTTCTGGGCTTCCTTTAAGGGCGTACCCTTGTTAACCATGTTTCTTAGGCGCTCGAGAAGGAGGAAGGCCGAGTGTCCCTCGTTCAAGTGCCAAGCCTTCGGCTTGATTCCCAAGGCTTCCAGCGCGCGGACTCCACCAACGCCGAGAATGGTCTCTTGATGAAGCCGCATGGAACGCCCGTTGCAATAGAGTTGGCTAGTGATTGGCCGGTCGGCTTCTGCGTTTTCAAGTAGGTCCGTGTCAAGCATGATCACCGGAACTCGGCCAACGGCCAGAAGCCATACGGCGGCGTGGACGGTGCGCCCGGGGTACTCGATCTTGATTGTCAGAGGCTTTTTGCCGCCTGGTGCGCAGACTCTTCGGCATGAGCATTCTTCGGGTGATAAGTAGGGATAGAGATGCTCTTGTCTTCCCTCCCAGTCGACCATCTGGTGGAAGAAGCCCCGATGGTAAAAGATGCCGACAGCGACAAATGGGAAACCGAGGTCTGAGGCTTCTTTGCAGTGGTCGCCAGCCAGAATTCCGAGCCCGCCTGCGTACTGGTTGAAATCCTCGAAGAATGCGTATTCCGCACAGAAGTAGGCTACGGGACCATCTTTCAACTCGCCCTTCAGATTGCCTTTGGTTGGAAACCAAGCTTTGCTGTCGTCGTTAAGGTAGCTGTCGAATTCCTTGACCACCTGTTTCACTTCGGCGACGAATTTCTTGTCGGCGGCAAGTTCTGCAAGGTTTTCCGCTTCTCTAAGGATGCGGATGGGCGAAAAGAAGCGGCCAGGCTCAGGATTGATCTTGAGGAAAAGGTTCTTTGCTTCTGGGTGCCAGGTCCAATAGATATTGGAAGCGAGGCGGCCGAGTCCTTCAAGCGAATTCGGCAGCGAGAGCCTTTCGGGTGGGAGCGTGGAAATGCGATCTAGCAGCATCGCGAAGCCTATTCTGTACCCATTTCTGGCCTCATTGGAAATGAATAATTATGCACACCTGTAGAGCGGTCTCAAGTGTCTTCCGGCGGCTCTATGCACTATGATTAGGCGTTGGCCGCTTGACGGCTTGGAGGCTGGTGAAAGGTGCTTAGTGTTGGAGTGGCGGCGGTGGTTTTGTTGAGTTCTCTTGGCGCGATGAACGGTCCTGTCGTTCTTGAGACAAAGGCTGAGAAGGACGCCCGCATGGGCTGGTGGCGTGACGCGCGATTTGGCATGTTCATCCACTGGGGACTTTACAGCGTTCCCGCTGGTGAATGGAACGGCAAGACCGGCTATGGCGAGTGGCTTATGGAAGAAGCCCATATCCCCGTCGACACTTACGAGAAGTTTCTTCCCCAGTTCAACCCGGTGAAGTTTAATGCCGACGACTGGGCGCGCATGGCCAAAGACGCGGGTATGCAATATGTGGTCATCACGACCAAACACCACGAAGGTTTCGCCCTGTACGATTCTAAGACTGACCCCTACAGCGTCATGGCGACCCCTTTCAAGCGCGACGTGATGAAGGAGCTCTCAACCGCCGTGCGAGGGCAGGGTCTTGAGATGTGTTGGTACCACTCGATCATGGACTGGCACAGCCCTCTCTATATTCCGGCACGCGCCTGGAACCCTCGGGCAGGCAAAGAGAAGAACCTTGATGCATTCAACAAATATCTGCGCTCGATGGTGACCGAGCTTCTTACCAATTACGGACCGATTGGCGTTATGTGGTTTGACGGCGAATGGGAATCTACTTGGAGCGATAAGTACGGCAAGCCCCTTTACGAACTTTGCCGCCAATTGCAGCCTAATGTGATCGTCAACAATCGGGTTTCCAATAGCCGCAGCGGTTCGATGGAGGACGCTTCGGAATCTGAGGTTGGCGACTTTTCGACTCCTGAACAGTTCATTCCTGCGACTGGTATCTCCGGCGTGGACTGGGAGACATGCATGACGATGAACGACCACTGGGGCTATAACAAGCACGACACCCACTGGAAGTCTTCCGCCCAGCTCATCACGAATCTCGTGGATGTGGTTTCGAAAGGCGGCAACTATTTGCTGAATATTGGGCCAAGGTCCGACGGCACCTTCCCCGTGGAGGCTGTGGAAAGGCTCCACGACATTGGTCAGTGGATGCATGTGAATGGCGATTCCATTCACGGCACAACGGCCTCGGTGTTTGACAAGCTGAGTTGGGGACGGTCGACGACCAAGCGGCGCGGCGACTCAACGTCTCTGTACCTGCAAGTACTGGACTGGCCAAAGGACGGCAAGCTTGTCGTACCTGGCGTCGGCAGTGACCCGATTAAGGCTCAGCTCATGACAGGCGCTCTGGTTGACGTCGTTCGCAACGGCGCGAATCTGATCGTAAGCGTGCCGACAGAGGCCCCTGATGCTGTTTGCTCCGTCGTGCTGCTTGAGCTGAAAGGCGCGCCAATCATCTACAAGGCACCGAAGATTTCGGCGCCAAGCGAGATTCTTGTAGGCCCGATGAAGGTCGCAATCGACGCCGGCTCCAGTGAAATGGAAATTCGATACACGCTGGACGGGTCTGATCCAACGACAACTTCGATTCAGTATATGGGATCGCTGACGGTTGATGGCACAACGACCGTCAGGGCGGCTTCCTTCCATCATGGAAAGTTGGTGTCTCCCGTGACGAGCATGACTTTCACTAAGGTTACGCCGAAGCCTGCTGTGGATGCTGGTTCGACCGTCACGGGCCTGTCGTTCAAGCAGTACAAGGGCGATTGGGATCTGTGCCCAGATTTCGAGACGTTGACGCCGGAGTCCACTGCCACCGCGCAGGATTTCGATTATCCGATGCTGCATGGAGCAGCCAGGGAAAGCGTGGGCAGGCTCTACGACGTCTTTATCGATGTTCCCGCAGATGGCGTTTACATTTTTGGATTGACGTCTGACGATGGATCGAAGCTTTGGATTGACGGCGATGTGGCGGTCGACAACGATGGTCTGCACGGAACCGTAAC
>JBBQMJ010000265.1:0-5335 GCA_038328815.1 Fimbriimonadales bacterium
AGATGTTGGTGAGAAAGATCATCTAATATTAGAGTTATGGGAATTGAGCCGCGAACGAAGGGGACGGTAGGTTTTGACCACCGCGCCTGAGTCGAACCGTTTGAGATCTTCCAACTTCAGGCGGACGGGGGCTTCTAGGCCTCCGAATAGCGGGATGCCGCGGCCGAGGACGACTGGGTGCACGCTGAGGCGAAATACGTCGACCAAATTGGACGTGATCAGGCTCGACGCAAACGACAAACCGCCGATGGCGAGGATTGGCTTGCTAGCTTCTGCCTTTAGGCGTTGGATGTCAGCGATGAGGTCCTTTCCGGCTACGATTGGGTGCTGCCAGTTCGCGATCACTTGATCCGCATTTATGTGCTCTGAGGTTTTGGCTTTTAGCGTGGCAATGGTCTTTTCCATGTTTGGAGGGGAGATTGCGCCGGTCCGGGAGAAGACAACTTTGGGTATTTCGTTCATGGGACGCGCGGTGGAACCGTCGGCCGTTGGCCAATATTCGGCCCATTGGAGGTAGCTTTGGCGTCCCATCGCAAGAAGACTTACCCTCCAAACTGTTCGGCGACCCCCTCCCTGCCCTCATCGCTCATGGATTGGAACATCCAATCGGTCTCGCCGTTTGGGCCGGCAACGAATCCGTCAAGCGAGACGGTCATACTCAGAATCAACTCTTTGCTCATATCAATAGTCAGTCGAACGGGCTGGCTAGAAATCGACAATACTTCCAACGATAATCATGTAGCCAGATGACCACCGAAGAAGAAATCCAACAGTATATCGATGGCCAACCAGAACCAAAGCGCAGTGAAATGCAGGCACTGCACCAGCTCACACTTCAGGTGTTGCCGGAGTGCAAATTATGGTTCAACGATGGCAAAAACGGCGGAGGTAAGACCGTTGCTAACCCTAACGTAGGATATGGTTCCTACACCATTAAATATGCCGATGGGACCACGAGGGATTTCTATCAGATTGGCTTGAGCGCAAACACGACCGGAATATCTGTTTACATTCTTGGTTTGGAAGACAAGACTTACCTAGCCAAAACGTTTGGAAATGCGATTGGCAAGGCGAGTGTGACCGGGTACTGCATCAAGTTCAAAACCATCACAGATATAGATATCAATGTGCTTCAAGCGGCAATGCGCTATGGATTTGATGCTCAGAGTGGAAAGATTGAGCGAACGAAACCATTACCGACATAACACCTAGCGGTTTGGACGTCACCCTTCACGGCGAAGATCGGGGGTTCGAATCCCCTCCGGAGTACCACCACCTTTTGAACCTAGTTTTGAGGTCAGTCCGGCCCGGCACCGAGCCCCTAGCATATCACATCCGCTAATTTTGCTAAAGTTCACAATGGGCTGGTGGCCTCATTTTTGGGTGGAGGGGTAAAAGAGATCGCCCCAACAGCACGCGAAGGGTGAGGGTGGCCGAACGACCCGGCGATCCTCACGATCTTCGCCAGTCACTCCGTCGCCTTCGCTGTCGACCGTACCAGTTCGGCGTTGGCAATGCCTACGATCTTGGCGAATAGCTCCCGGGCCTTGCGCTTTCCCGCTTGCACGACCATGTAGAAGACCGATCCTCCGGCAGTGAGCATGGCCAGTGGAACGAGGATCGCCGCGGGCACGTTCCCGTGCGACCCGAAGCCGAGGGCGGCCGGAATAGAGAGGAGAAGAGGTGCATGCAGTCCAGCGAAGTACGCGAAAAAGGGGACCTGACGAAAGCTGATCCGCGTCCGACCTCGCTTCGATGACACTTTGAGCGTCCCGCAGACACCTCCGCCCCAAGCCTGCGCCTCGACCAATTTGCCAAACGTCTGGGCGCGCTGAAGCTTCACCAGCTCTCGGATCTGGTCCATGAGCTCTCCGAACTCGTCGGCTTCGAGTTCGCCGTCCAGCACCTTGTCCTGTTCTTCGATAAGGTTTAAAAGCGAATGCTTTGGCGAGGCGGCCGCCGGCGACTCGATCGCCCTTTGGAGACAGTCTTTGTCGATGCCGGCCTCGACGGCGATGCGGAGGAGCTCGTCGTAGGTCACGCCCGGCGTGTACTCCCCGCCTGCCTCCTCTTGCAAGCGCACCGCCCGCTGCAGGATGTCGCTCACCTCCTTTTCCGAGAAAACGTTCCCTGGCATTTTCCCACCGAGTATACTGCAGAGCCGCCAGTGCCGAAGCTTGGCGATGCGCGCTGCCGCACCTTGGGTGGCATACTTCCGGACCATTAGGCGCGACAGGATGCCAGGTTGGTTTCGATACCCGCTCATCACTCTGACGACTGGGCGGATTTGAGGGGTTCTCCCTACCGGCCGTGACCTTCGAATCTGGAGGGCGGATAGTATGGGCGTACCCATCGTCTGGGACAGACGATAATCGTGATTTCTGGCCTCGGGTGGGTACAGCGAGATGGGCGGAATCTAGCTTCAATTCAGAGGTTACCACCGCCCCCGTGAAGGCTTGGGCTCGGCAAATGACACCGTAGTGACCCAAGCAAACTGCGAAACGCGTGAGAGGCGTCTTGAACTCAAGCTACACATTCTCCAAAGTTAGCAACCTGTCCAGTGCGGAGTACCAGCATTTCAAAGATGGGATTTGGGTTGTTCCCTACCCGCCTGCCTTAGGTATTGCCAATATTCGTGCTGGCCCTGATGCAATCTCCTTTCACCGATCACCCTCAGCAATATTTGCAGGGGGGTTTTGAAACATTTGAAACATGCCTTGAAGGTTGTTTTTTGGTCTCCGCCCGACGGCAAGCCGTTAGTGGCGACCAGCCGGAACGCCGGTAACAACCAACCGGCGCCTACTCGCAATCCATTTCGGGTGTAGTCGCAGATGGTTTGAGGCTGTCTCGATGGTTTGAATGACTCGTTCGAGGCTTGGGCTCTTAGGTCAGTTGTGGTTGGAAAGGACTATTTCAGGTTCTAACCGGAGACACCCCCTCCAGGCCTTCGGCCAGCCTCCCCGCGCTGGAAGCGGTGGAGGCACGCACGCCGTCACCTTGGGGCAGCCTCGTTTGTGCCTGCGTCCGCATGGAAGGTGTCGTTCAGCGCGTTGGCTGCCATTGGCGCGGCGAATTAGTTTGTCAAAGAGCCTTGCTGTCCTGTATGAGGCAGCCGATGTTCAGACGTTTAAGGGTGATCATGCGGGCACCTCTTTAGCATGATCAGTTAGTATCTCGGCCTGGTTGGCGACCACGGATTGGGTGGTCAATACCCGCGCGCGCCGATCGTCCAGAGTTACTTAAGCTGATGGTTAGCGACACTCGCGAAGGTCTTGGACCAATGACCATCAAGGTTCTCCAATTTTTTGATCTTACGCAATGCCAATTCTCTCATGTGCCCATCAAGGCGGACTTTCTCGCTTAGGATCGCATAGCAGAATTCTCCGAGAGCAGAAGCGTAACCTATGCCCTTGCCGGACACCATGGTGTCCAAGACTTGAGCAAAACGCGCGGATAAATCCTGGTCACCCGAATAGTTGAGTTCTTCGGGTAATGCGCCTCTCAAGATGGCCGCCTGGATCGCGGGATCGGTGAAGCGGAAAAACATTCTTGGCTCGACAACCTCGCGGTTGTGAGGAGTCGTCCAACTTTTGCCCGAACGTCTTCGTCCATGTAAGGCGAGGCAGATGGTCAAGAAGATTGTCGCCTGATCACCAATTCGGCTCTCACTATCGAAAAATGAGAAGCCCTTTGTAGAGACCAGAGCCGAATTGTCGAAACCCGGCAGGAATAAATCACTGTCGCAAAGTCTTGTACAATCTCTCAACTTGGCAAGTCTCTGCGCGACGCAAGGAAACCCGTCCACAATAGAGCCCCACTGTTCCCACTGGGCCCGTTCTATATCCCACGGAGTTTTGCCATTTCGAGCTGTGGGCAGATATATGTCGTACACCGATTCAACAAGGTGGTTCCAGCCAGCTTTTCTAAATCGGAGAGTCTTTAAGGTTTCCTCTCGCTCCTCCTTATTGCTGTAAATTGAAATCCCTAGCAAGAAACTCCTTGGCGGGTCGGCCGCAACCGTACGAAGATTGAGGGCAATCGATGCGGAATCGCCACTGCTGTAGTTCACAGGACAGAAAATCCCAATGCTCGATTGTCCAGAGACCCGTTCAATGCTCCGGGTACAGGCGGCGTTATAGTCTTCGCCCATTGCCCATTCCAGATTTTCGGAATCCACCGGAACGAGAACGTTTAGGCCCTTCTTGCCGAACAGAAGCTGAAACTGCCTCTTGATCTCCTCCTCGGCACGGCAGTCGGAACTGGCGAACAGCTGAAAGTGGAACACTTGGCGAGCCCCATCCATTTGCAGAAAGTGACACGAAACCTTGCCGTCTTCTAGGTCGTTTACAAGCTGATGCGCCCCACCAGTGAGGTCCTTTTTCAATATTTCAAAGGGGCGGCACGTCGCCGAATCAGGGAGAAACTGATCGCCTGAGATAGTAATGACTGGCTCTCCCTTTGCGCACAGAGGACACTCACCGGCACGATAGTTGACGATTTCGCCAAACTGCTCACCGTTTGACTCTGAAATATTGAACAGAATAGATTGTCCGTCCAATCTGTTGGCTGCGAAGAGGGTACAAATCCTAGACTTTGGGAATTCATACTCGTCAGCGAGTTTAGATTCTAAAGATCCTGACGTGGTGGCAGACATCACAATGATAGCCTTCTCGATGATGTCGAAAGTAAACCCGTCTTTAAGCCCTTTATATGAACTAAAACTGACAACCGGAACTGGTGTCAAATTTACATTTGTTAAGTAGAAATCCGAGATCAGATGGCCTATCACATTGATCGCCGAAGTGTCAGTGTAGATAATATCGGGAGCTTCCTTTAACATCAATTTCGAAAGAACACCAACTGCAAAAAGTGCCGATTCGTTCGAGTTAAGAAAAACGTTTGCAGCGCGCAAGAACTTCTTAGAGTGCTGGTTCGAAACCTTTTCGTAATGGTAGCCATCAGGTGCAACTAGGACGCCACCATGCTTATTGAAAAGCCATTCATAGCCTCTTTTGAGCAAGGAGTCTATGTCGGTCGACTTAAGCCCATGTGTTGCCCACTTCAGGTCGAGATTCAAACAAGCGCCTGAAATATCTTCCTTCGTCTTGACCCTGAGGACAAGCGGCTGGGTCAAGAGTGCCTTATGCATTGCTGC
Source organism: Fimbriimonadales bacterium (assembly GCA_038328815.1). Lineage (GTDB taxonomy): Bacteria > Armatimonadota > Fimbriimonadia > Fimbriimonadales > Fimbriimonadaceae > JBBQMJ01. The sequence continues at coordinate 5,156 of JBBQMJ010000265.1, forward strand.
ACAGTGATGCCAAGTGACAAGGCAAACTTTTTCCACGGGGCCTTCGATCTCAGAGAAGTTGCGAATTGCGTCACTGATCTCGGCTTCACCGACCTTTAGGCTCGTCCAAAAGATGACCGCCTTAACGTTTGGTTGAGCTCCAATGCGATAGATTAGGACGCGATTACTCATGGATGCCTT
>JBBQMJ010000266.1:0-5290 GCA_038328815.1 Fimbriimonadales bacterium
CTGCCGAAAAGGGAAGCGCCTCTGCAGGCGTACGCTTGAAGAAGTAGGGAACCAGGGGCACCATGCCGCCAGCTACATAGGAAAATGCTATTGTCAGTGCGCTTCGAAGGGCGCGCTTAGGGTCAGGTTCTTCCAACCTCAACTCAAACCGCATCATAAAATCGATCCAGGCGTCAGGCCGCTTGCTGAGCGAAGCTGCCACGGTCTTCGCCTCGTCATCCGAAAGGCCGTATGACGTGAAGACGTCGACCACCTCCTGAACTTCCTTATCGGGAACTAGGCGCACCTCGTCCGCTTCGCGGACCCGCTCGCTGGCATAGTGCTCCCGGTCGCCTTGCGCGGCAAGATAACCTCCCAACCCCATGGCGATCGACCCCGCAGCAACTTCCGCAAGGCCTGCGGTAACGACGACCGCGCTCGCAGCCACCGCGCCAGAAAGACCCGCGGCAAGCGCAAACGGGACAGTAAGCCCATCGGACATTCCAATAACAATGTCTCGAACCGAGTCGCCGCCCGTGAAGTGCTTTTCAACATGCTGAGTTACAGGCATCTAGAGAAAGGACGATCAATCCGACCATAGTGAATAATCGCGTTGCTGAACAATGCAGCGTCAAGCGCGTCAAGGCGTACAATATCATGCGAAAACATTTGGCAATCGCGTTAGCACTAGTCCTTGCGTCGCTCGCTGGCGCTCAGGGCAAGCGAGCCGTAGCTCCGGCGATCGCCTCAGCCAATGCCATTCGCGCAGTGGACGAAATTCACTGGCACACGTCGCCTCCCGAGATGACCGATATAGCTAGAAAAGAAGGGAAGCTCATCTTCTATGTTCACATGCTAGGCTCCCTATCTGGCTGCACGTGAAGCGCGGCGAATAGCTTGAGAGCCGTGTCGCTCTCTCTCGACCCAACGTTTACTGAACTCACGAGCGACTTTGTCTGCGGAACTCGTGACATCACGGGCGCGCCTTGGGCAGGCAAGTCCGGTATCCATCCGATTGAAGGTGGAGCGGTATTTACAACCAACGGCGCGGGTCCGCACAACGTGCAGATGTTTGTGCTAGCCCCCGATGGCACCGTCCTCACAGCCCTGCCCGGCTATTGGAATAGCGAAGACTTGGCGCTGGAACTTGATTTCGCTAAGAAGCTCTACCAAGTCTGGATCGACCCAAACCTCTCACTTGAAACTAAGCGATTCAAGTTCGTGCAGATGCACATGCAGCACATCGTCGACCACCCCGCGGCAATGGTGAGGCGCAGCCAAATGCAGGGTTTTGATAAGAAATTCGAGGCAAAGAATCGTCCGAACTCGGACACGATTTTGGCTAAGACCGGTGGCGATCCAAAGTTCGGCGGCTTCCAGTTCAAAACCACCGACGTGATCATGCACGAACGCATGGCAGCCCAGCCGTTTGTCAACTACCGAGACTTCAACGTGGTTGCCTTCAGCGATTACGGCCGCCCGAAGTACGACAAGAAGGAAGAGGGTGAGCTCGCCCCGCCTCCGACAATGAAGAAGGCTAAACGCCATCGTGGCGGCTAGGGGTTGGTCGCACTTGGAGCAACGGTCCGGTCTGCTTGGCTCCCGTGCGTGTGGGAAAATGTGCAGGTCATCTCAAGCCCGAAGATGAAGATCTGCATCATGTAGTAGATCCACAGAAGCAGAACGACTAATGCTCCAGCTGAGCCGTACACTGCAAACACACTTGAATAGGTGAAGTACAGGCTCAAAATGAACTTCGTGACCACGAAGCCCAGGGCCGTCACAACTGCGCCCGGCCAAACGTCATGCCAGGCGACCATATTTCGAGGAAGCGACCTAAATGCGACGGCGCACATCCCCAACATGAAGAAGAAACTGAAGACGATGCTCGAAATGCGCCAACCATGATGGATGCCTGCGTGCTTGACAATCCATCCAAGCCAGGAATCAAGCACTACCCAGGCGAAAACGGCTATTGAAAACACGAGCACCATGGCTATGGAGAAAGCCCGGGTAACAAAAAATCCGCGTACGATGCTTCGAGTGCTCTTAATCCGCCAAATGAAGTTGACTGTGTCTTCTAACTGGACAAATAGGTTTGAAGCGCCGAACAGAACGAAAGTTAAGCTGATCACGCCCGCGACATAGCCTGCGCCAGGTGATGCCGCGTTGCTAATCAATGACTGAAGGAAGGCGGCGGTTTGCGGGCCGAAGTTAACGCGAGCCTCCCGAAGGACTCGAGTTTTGACGTCTATATCGCTAAGCGCTGATCCCGCGAGCGCGACGGCGAACACCAGGAGCGGCGAAAGCGACAGCACGGCGTAAAAAGCAAAGGCTGCTGCAAGCCTCGACGCCCTATCCTCGCTCCATGACTTAAAAGTCTGAAGAAATAGGGATTTAAGGGCTAGCCTCGTAAGTTTCGATCTGGGTGCGTCGGGCGCTGGTTGCATTGGCGTAGTCGCTTTGCAGACACTGACGCGTCCAAGCTATGTTCCGCCTCTAATGCGCGCCAGCTTCCTCGTCAACCTCAATCATTACGTAAGCAGGTTCGCCGTGGAGCGCAACATCAAGGCCGCTCACCTCGTCATCTGCCGAAACTCGAACTCCTACAAGGGCCTGAGTCAACTTCATAAGCAGCAGGCTTCCCACGAACGAAAAGACCAGCACCGTAACCGCGGCAAACAACTGCATTAAGACCAAGTGGGTCCGTCCCTGCGCCAAGGATGACTTAACTACGTCGTTGGCAACCACAGACGCGAAGATGCCGGTGAAAAGCATGCCTATGAACCCGCCCACTCCGTGGACGCCGACGACGTCCAACGCGTCATCGTAGTGAAACTTGCTCTTGAGGGATACGGCCGAGCAGCAAATGACGCTTGCCAAGAACCCGATTAGGATCGCAGCGCCAGGCTCAACAAAGCCGGCCGCTGGCGTAATCGTTGCCAACCCGGCCACAAGACCGGTCGCCGCTCCAACCGCCGAAGGCTTGCCCTTCAAGACGCTCTCCATAATTGCCCACCCGATAAGCCCTGCCGCGCCGCCAAGCTGCGTTGTAACAAAGGCGTTGATGGCAACTGGACCTGCGGAAAGCGCCGAACCCGCGTTGAACCCAATCCAACCCACCCACAGCAACCCTGCTCCTAGTAACACGAAGGGCACATTATGAGGAGTTGAACTCACCTTGCGCGGTCCGATAGCAAGGCAAGCTGCAAGGGCGGCGACGCCGCTCGCAAGGTGGACCACTGAGCCACCGGCAAAGTCCAACACGCCAAGCTTGTTCAGCCACCCATCCGGATTCCAAACCCAACAAGCGATCGGCGCGTAAATGAGAATTGACCAGAGGGCCGTAAACAAGACATAACCTGAGAACTTCATCCGCTCCGCAACCGCGCCCGAAATTAGAGCCGGCGTGATGATCGCAAACTTCATCTGGAACAGCATGAAGATGGCCAGCGGAATGGTCTGAGTTGGATATGGGCTGGTGTTCGAGATGCCGACCCCGCCTAAGAACTCAAAACCACCAATAAATCCTTGGCTCTTTCCAAACGCCAGCGTGAAGCCGAGCAAGAACCAGATGACAGAGCCAATCCCCATCAGCACAATGCTGTGCATCATGGTGCTAAGAACATTCTTGTGACGCACCAGTCCTCCGTAGAAGAACGCCAAGGCAGGCGTCATAAGAAGGACAAGAACCGAAGCGACCAGCACCCAAACTGTATCGGCTTTATCAATGGATTTGTCGAACGCCTGCTGGGCGTTCGCGCTCGCGGCAAGCATCAAAGCGATGGCGCAGAACTGTTTTCTCATTCTCGAATCTCCGTTGACTCAGGGCTATTCGCGCTTCGTCGCGCAATGGTTAAGACGGCGGGTTACAGACAGAAGTCGCAATTCGCCGTTCCTGTCCCAAATCCAAAATCCAAATTGCCTAACGAAAAACGGCCCCCCTAGCTTTTGCAGCCAAGGGGCCATTGTTTCCTTGAAGTTCCTAGAACTTGAAATGGAGTCGAATGGTCGTGATGTTGTACTTGTTCGGAAGCGCTTGGTCCGTAATCTGCTCGCGAGCGAACGTGATTCGGTAGTTGCCAAGGAACAAGTTGTACGCTGCCTCGACCTCGCTGACCGTCTTGTGTGAGACGTTCAGGTTCGGATTGAACTGGTTGTAGCGTACGTCGAAACGGTGCATTCCGCGTCGAATACCAAGAACCGAGTCGAAGCCATCCATGTGCGTGGCAGTAGCGGTCAGGCTCGGTGTCGCGCTCGGAACGCGGTCCGTGCCGACCATTGCTTCATTGCGCCAGTCAAGGCCCGTTCCGAAAAGGTTGAGCAGGTTGGCGTGAAGGTAGCCGTACTTGCGATCTACTTCGGGCGAGGCAATTCCACCAGGATTCACCGTCGTGTTCGGGTTATTGAATGTTGGACGTTTGCCCTCAAGGCCGGACGCTCCGAACTCATATGTGCTCTTCGTGCCGTTCTTGTTCTTGACCGTATTCGTCTTTGTGATGGCGGCAATGGCGGCAAGTCGCCCATGGCCGCCTGGCGTGAAGCCAAGCTGTTCGGGATCTTCCGTGCTCAAAGCATCAACGATCCCAGCCGAGACCTTAAAGCCGCTGTTAAGGGCAAGCCCAACATTGACACCACGGACCCGCTGGCCCTTGAATAGGGAGTCATTGTAAAGAGATCGTTCTGGCATTTCGCGATCCGCGTCGGACCTAGCCAGTTCACTGCCAAGGGTCAACGGGATCTGGCCAGCGTAGGCATCAACTTTAGTGCTCGTTCCCGGAAGAAGTCCATAGAACCGAAGATAAGCATCCTTGGTCAAAAGGCCATTGGTGTCGTTCTGAGCCTTGCCAAGTGCGCCAGTGTTCGAACCGCTCGCGAGATCAAAGCTTGCCTTGAAGCTCACGTTCTTGTTATCCGGAAGGACTTCTAGGTTCAGACGAGTTCGCTTGTCATAGAACGCGCTCTCTTCTTTGCCTGGCTGGCCACTGTTTCGGAACTGGAACTGCTCGTAGCCGGAAAAGTGAACCTTCTCCAGAGCTGAAAGCCGACTGTCCAGCGAAGGGCCATCGCCCGACTTGCCCTGCTTCGCCTCCTTAACGCCGGTAGCCTTGTAGAGCGCTGCAATCTCTTCGTTCTGGTGCTGTAGCTGCTCCTGAATGGCGCCAAGCTCCTCGACCATCTTCTTCATCAAGGCGATGCCCTCGGCATCCATCGGGAGCTTGCCGCTCTTGGCAAGGTCACCGAGCTTATTTGTGATATCGCCAGCCTTCTTGGCCAGCTCATTATTCTTGGCGGTCTTGCGTGCAAGCAC
>JBBQMJ010000267.1:0-5289 GCA_038328815.1 Fimbriimonadales bacterium
CGTGTCCTTCATGGATTTTGACCTAGGCTACGTAGACCTCGAGGAGAAAACCCTTCAGCCCCTTGAAAATCCCTTTGCGGTGCACAAGGTGTAACCTATGTGTCCGGAACAAAACGTAAACCATGTGTCCAGAACGGACACGCGAGGCCTTGGTGGGCGGTACAGGATTTGAACCTGTGACCCCTTCGGTGTGAACGAAGTGCTCTACCACTGAGCTAACCGCCCCGAGGGTTTGGAAGAATACCTTCTGGTGGGGGAATTGTGGTGTACACAGCCACTATCCTGCTTCCGCCAAAACTGAGTTCACGTTCTCGCATAGATGAGTCCGCACAATCACGGGCTTTTAGATGCGTTTGACACATATTTGAAGGAAGAAAGCGCTGCAATTTGTGACAGGTACAAATACTAGGTTTATCACAGTAAAATTGCTGTGTTCGCCCCTAATGTTTTGCATATCTATGGATTTCCAGTGAAAAATGCCTAACGAGGTTTGAATTACTTATGAAGAAACTTGCATTTCTAATGGCGGCTTCCGTCGGCGTTTCGCTCTTGTCATCAGTGGCTGCTGCTGATCTCATCTATGCCAACTCGTGGGATGGAACGGGCAACGCTTACTCGTCACAGAACGATACAGCTCCCGGGGGCTTTGGCAACTATGCCACGGTCTACGATAGCTTTACGTTCACTGGGCCGACGGTCGTAAATGAGATTGCCTGGGTTGGCGAATATTTCAACGGCCCCGACGGCGCTATCAGCAGCTTTACGCTCAGCTTCTATCTGGACGATGGCACAGGTGCACCTGGCGCATTTGCGGGATCGATTGCGACTGGCAACAATGCTAATGAGACATTCATTGGCAATGCGGGCGGTTTCGACACGTTCCTTTACGATGCCAGTGGATTCACGGTATCGGGTGGACCTGGAACCTACTGGATGTCAGTCGTGGCCGACACGCCATTCCCACCACAATGGGGCTGGTCGAGTTCAGCTGACGGTGGCGGGCAGGCTTACCAGGATTTCTTTGGCGCTCGGGGCGGATTAGGCACGAACATGGCTTTCGCAATGTTCGGCACGACCACTCCTGAGCCGGCCAGCATGGCTGCACTTGGACTTGGCGTCGTCGCTCTCATCCGACGCCGCAAGAACGCAAAGGCCTAAACCCCTAAGCGTCGATAAGTAAAAGCCCCCAGCGTTAAAGCGCTGGGGGCTTCTTGATGTGAACCTTTGGACCGGCTCGTGTTTTCTATTATGTGACCCGCACATTTACTAGTTTTTGAGGCACTATTTGGTAATTGGGAGAAGATTTGACCATTCAAGTTCCTTTACGGTGAACAATATTGCTTCGAGGTTTGAATTACTTATGAAGAAACTTGCATTTCTAATGGCGGCTTCCGTCGGCGTTTCGCTCTTGTCATCAGTGGCTTCTGCTGATTTCATTTATGGCAATGCGTGGGATGGCACGGGCAATGCCTTTGCATCACAGAACGACACCGCTCCCGGCGGCTTTGGCAACTATGCCACGGTCTACGACAGCTTCACGACCACAGCTTCGTTGACACAGATTACGGACCTTACTTGGGTCGGTGAGTATTTCAACGGACCTGACGGAGCTATCAGCAACTTTGAGCTAGGCTTTTGGTACGACGATGGTACGGGACAACCCGGTGCCTTTGCTGGCGGGATCAATACTGGAAACAATGCGAACGAGACGTTTCTCGGCAATGTCGCTGGCTTTGACTGCTTCTCGTACGAGGCAAGCATCAACGTTCTCGCTGGTCCAGGAACCTATTGGCTCTCAATCGTTGCTGACCAGGACTTCCCACCGCAGTGGGGTTGGTCGAGCGGCGTTGGTGGCGGCGGACAGGCCTATCAGGACTTCTTCGGCGGTCGAAACGGTCTCGGCGTCAACATGGCGTTTACGATGAACGGTACGACCACTCCTGAGCCAGCCAGCATGGCTGCCGTAGGAATTGGCGCTCTCGCCCTTATCCGACGACGCAAGAACGCAAAGAAGGCGTAGGGCCTCTAGTAAAGCAATCATAAGGGCTCCTGGCGCTTGCGCCGGGGGCCCTTTGTTTATGATTTGGTGAGCTGCCAACGGGCTTCGGATGCAGTCTATTACGGCAACGGGATAGTAGTGGCCAAAAACTCCGTAAAATGACCACTCATATGAACAAGCGTTCGATTATTCTCGCTGCAATATTCTGCCTAGTTAACACTTCACAAGCTGAGATCATCAAGCGCCTAACTCAGCCTGCCATCTCGCCAGATGGCTCAGAGATCGCTTTCTCGTGGCAGGGTGATATTTGGGTTGTGGGCAAGGCCGGAGGGCGGGCGGAGCGGCTGACTATACACCCCGCCAATGACGTCGCGCCGCACTGGACGCCTGATGGCAAGCGCATCGTCTTTGCCTCGGACCGCTTTGGTGGATTGAATGTCTTCTCTATGTCCGCCGCAGGGGAGGACCTTAAACGGCTTACGTTTGACTCCGCAAACACAACGCCGTATTCAGTCTCGCCGGATGGGAAATACGTCTACGGCCAGTCGGCGGCGTTTACTGCCTTGCGCGCAAATATCTTTCGCGTTCCCATCACCGGCGGAGATCTTGTAAAGCTTACGGACCACCCTTTCGAAGGCGCGATTTACCCGGTTTCTTCTCCTGATGGTTCAAAAATTCTCTATTGCCGCGGAAGCTATGGCGCCGCGGGGTGGCAGAAGCCAGGTGTTCGCAGCACCGCACTGCCAAACCTGTTTGTTGCGGACAATACGGTGCCGTTCAAGAACCAACATCCAATCGGCCGATCCGAATCCACTCAGATGTTTCCAACCGTCGACAAGGACGGTGACATCTTTTACGTTTCCAACGAATCAGGTTGGCCAAACATCTCGCGAATGCATCCCGACGGCAAAGGTAAGAAGCAACTGACCAACCACCGCGACGGCACGATTCGCTTTTCGAGCGTAAGTCAGGATGGTCGCGCTGTTGCCTACGATTTCGAATCCGAACTGTATGTGCTCGACACTCAATCTGGTGAATCTCGAAAACTCAGTGTCGAGGTACCCGGCGACGCGCGCATTAACCCGACTCAGGAGCTGAATTTGGCGACAGGAGTCGATGAGTTCGCAATTTCACCTGACTCTAAGCGCGCGGTCATTGGGGTGCGCGGTGACCTATTCCTGCTGCCCGAAAAGGGTGGCACGACCCGAAGGCTCACGACAAATCCTGCTTGGGATGGGCATCCGGCATTCTTGGATGTGAAGACGATACTTTACGTCGCGAGCGACAGGGGTAAGCGGAGCCTCATGTCGATGGGCTTGGATGGCCATGCCAAGCCGTTTGTTAACGACGACAGGGATGTCACACATCCTCTTGTCTCACCCGATGGCAAGTCTGTGGCTTACCTTAGCGCGGGCGAAGAAATTTTGGTCGTTCCGGCAACAGGTGGAACGGCGAAGAGCATTCTGAGAGGTTCGTTCCACGATTCAATTACTAGTGACGCGCCGTATTCGTGGTCAACAGACAACAAATGGCTGCTCATCGACAAGCCCACGAGCCTCGGTAGCAGTCAGGTAATTGCCGCCCAAGTTGCCAGCGACAAACGAATCATCGTGGCAAGAACTGCTCATGGAGCAGGGACGCCGCGCTTCCTTCCAAGCGGAAAGGGAATTTACTTCATCGCTTCCGAATACTCGCAGAACCCAGACCTCTTTGTAGTTGATCTGATGCCTCAGGAAGTCACTTTTAGCGAAGATGACTTGGACAAGCTGGACGACGCGAAGTCGGCCAAAGCGGACCCCGTAGTCGAGATTCAAGAAGAAGGGATCGACCATAGAATGCGGCGGCTGAGTACTACCGGTGACATCACCACCGCGATGGCTTCTCCGGACGGCAAAACGATCTACGCCAGCGCGGGACCGCAATTGATGGCTTACCAAACGGGAACCGGCCCTGCAAAACCCATCGAGGGAGTGACAGGGGCAAATAACCTCATTGCTGGCCCAGGCGGCCTGAAGGGTTACTACGTCTCGGGAGGCAAGTTCTTTTCCATGGCCATCGACAAGCCAGCGCCAACTCTAATTGCATTCAACGCCACATATAGCGTTAACGTGCGTGAAGAAGAGCAGGCGCTTTTCGACGAGATTTGGTGGGCAATGGACCGGTTTTATTACGACGACAAGATGCATGGCAAGGATTGGAAGGCAATCAAATCCAAATTTGCTGCCATCGTTCCATTCACGTACGACCGGGTGGATTTCTACGCTCTCATGGGCGAAATGATGGAGGAACTCGATTCGAGCCATCTGGGTAGCACGCCTCCTCCTCAGACGCCGTTCGGTACAGATCAAACAGGTTATCTCGGTATTTCTCTTGACCCCGTGGCTTTGGATGCACGCGGTACCTATATCGTAAAGTCGATCGAACCAGGCTCGCCTGCCGATCATCCGATCAGCAAGTTGCAACCAGGCGACCGTATTGTTTCGATCGATGGGGTTGAGCCTAATGCGATAACGACGCTTGCCTCGCTACTTAATCGAAAAGCGGCAAAGAAAGTGGTCGTAAAAGTACTCAGAAACGACGCGCCCAAGGAGATAACGATAAAGCCAGCTACTCCGGCGTTGCAGCGGGAGCTTGGCTACGAAAACTGGGTCACGTGGGAACGTGCAGAAACCGAGCGGCTTAGCGGCGGCCAGTTGTCTTACGTTCATATCAGGGCGATGGACGACGCCAGTTATGAGCAGTTTCTCCGTGAGATTCGTACCTATGCGGTGGGCAAGAAGGGGCTTCTCATTGACGTTCGCTACAACGGTGGCGGCAGCACCTCGCACAAGGTGCTTGGCGTGCTCGTGAAGACGCCCTGGCTGATCAGGACCACGAGAGGCTACGACGGTCTCAAACTCAGCGAAAACATCTATCGTGGAGACAGCCTTGAACTGCCGAGCGCGCTGCTCATGAACTCTTACTCTTTCAGTAACGCGGAGATCATGGGCGAGGGCTTCCGCAAGCTAAAGCGCGGACCAATCATTGGAGAGCGCACACCGGGATACGTGATCGGTACTGGCGCGGTCCGCTTGTGGGACGGAGGCGCCATTCGAATGCCAGAGATCGGAAGCATCTCGGTCGACGGAGTCGATATGGAAAACAATGGCCGCCGGCCAGACGTAAACGTCTGGTTTGATCCGGATGCCTGGACTTCCGGACATGACCTTCAACTTGAGAAGGCTGTCGAAGAATTGCTGAAGACGATCAAGTAAGCCCTTATCAGGCGGCTCAATGCGAAGACAATCGCA
>JBBQMJ010000268.1:0-5260 GCA_038328815.1 Fimbriimonadales bacterium
CTACTGAGCGTATTGCCACTCTGGGTCGGGGATACTGCCGCTATCTTCGTGGGCAAGGCCTTTGGCAAGCACTTATTGGCTCCCTCCATTTCGCCTTCTAAGACTTGGGAGGGCGCGATTGCCAACGCCGTCGGCTGCGTGGCTGCGGGAATCGGATTCGGCGCCTTACTTCACGTCCCGTTGATCCAGGCCACCGCAGTAGGTGCCATTTGCGGCGTGGCGGGCCAAGCGGGCGACCTTTTCGAGAGCTACCTAAAGAGGAAGGCGGGTGTAAAGGACAGCGGAACCATACTGCCGGGCCACGGCGGGTTGCTCGATCGTATCGACTCCATTCTCATGTCCGCCATCCCAACCTGCCTTGTTCTCATGACCCTGCGGTAACCTTCAGCTAGATGCCCGCAGTTGAAACCGTTGATCTGTGCAAGACATACGTGGCCACCAAGAAGGCGCCCGGAATTTGGGGCTCCGTAAAGGGCTTGATCTCGCCGGAGAAGACGTATGTGGAGGCAGTTAAGAACGTCAATCTGAAGATTGAGCAGGGCGAGATGGTGGGCTTTCTTGGCCCCAATGGGGCCGGCAAGACGACCACACTCAAAATGCTTAGCGGCATTCTTTATCCGACATCCGGCTCGGCAAGGGTTCTTGGCTTCAAGCCAAATGACCGCAAACCTGAGATGCTGCGGCAGATATCGCTTGTCATGGGCAACAAGATGCAGCTCTGGTGGGACCTGCCGGCCATCGACAGCTTCAACGTATTGAAGGAACTGTATGAGGTGGACACCGCTTCTTACAAGCGGCGATCTGAGTTCCTTATCGAGACTCTTGCCATATCTGATAAGGTCAACACGCAAGTTCGAAAGCTGAGTCTCGGCGAGCGTATGAAGTGTGAACTTGTGGCGGCGTTGCTTCATGCGCCCCAGGTCGTATTCCTTGACGAGCCGACAATCGGCCTCGACGTGGTTAGCCAGAAACGCATTCGCGATTTCTTGAAGGAACTCCACAAGGAAGACAACTGCACGCTTCTTCTAACCAGCCACTACATGCAGGATGTCCAGGAACTTTGTGAGCGGGTTGTGGTTATTGACCACGGCACCTTGATCTATGAGGGCACCTTGGACGATTTGGGGCGCAAGTTCAGCGACGGCCGACGATTAAGGCTAGCCTTCTCCCAAACTGTTGACCCGGCGGATCTGGCAAAGTACGGCCGATTGATCGAGTCCAGCGAGGTCTCGGCTGTTCTTGAAGTCAAGCAGGAGAACATCGCCAAGGTGACTGCCGCTGTTCTCGGCAAGTTTCCTGTGAACGATGTCGGTATCGAAGATGTGGACATCGATGAAGTTGTCCGGACTCTCTTCACCCAAAAACGCGACTAGCGCGATGTTCCACGTGGAACTTTTTTGCCCTCTGGTAAACTGGCCTCAGTCTTTCACGACATGAAAGAAGGAGTGCTACATGACTGACTTGTCATTGCCGACGCGCTACGACGCGCCGTCTTGTGAACCGAAATGGTACGCCGCCTGGGAAGCCGCTGGATTATTCCAGCCCGATCCTGATCCGTCTAAGGATCCGTACACCATCACGATTCCCCCGCCAAACATCACGGGCTCTCTGCATATGGGGCATGCGCTTTGCTACCCACTGCAGGACCTGCTGGGCCGTTACAACCGCATGCAGGGCAAGAGTGTACTTGTTCTCCCTGGGCAGGACCATGCGGGCATTGCAACGCAAAGCGTTGTTGAGAAACAGCTCAAGCAGGAAGGTTCCGGTGGCGCAATCCTTGGCCGCGAGAAGTTTATTGAGCGCGTTTGGGTGTGGCGGAAGGAGAGCGGCGACACGATTCTGAACCAGCTACGCTCGTTGGGGTGCGCCTTTGATTGGTCTCGTTCCCGCTTCACTTTGGACGACGGCTATCACGAAGCGGTACTCAAAGTCTTTATCGATTGGTTCAACCGCGGGCTCATCTATCGCGGCAAGCGTGTTGTGAACTGGGATCCGGTGCTTCAGACGAGCGTCTCTGATATCGAAACTGAGCGCAAGTTGATCAAGGGCAAGCTTTACTACGTTCGCTATCCGTTCACGGATGGATCTGGCGAAGTCGTCATCGCGACGACTCGGCCCGAGACGATGCTTGCTGACGTGGCGGTGGCCGTTCACCCGAGCGACGTGCGTTACAAGGGGTTGGTCGGTAAGACCTTGACGCTGCCGCTTATGAACCGCGAGATCCCCCTTATTGCGGACTCATATCCCGATCCCGAATTCGGCAGTGGCGCCGTGAAGATCACGCCCGCCCACGACCCTAACGACTACGAAGTGGGTGTCCGCCATAGCCTTGACATGCCGGTGCTTCTTGACGCCAGGGCAAAGATCACGGCGGAGGGCGGCAAGTATGCGGGATTGGACCGGTATGAGGCCCGCAAGCAAATTGTGGCCGATCTTGAGGCGGGTGGTTTTCTCGTCAAGATCGACGACCATGAAATCGCCGTGCTTGTGAGCGATAGGAGCAAAGAAGTCATTGAGCCCTTGCTGTCAGAGCAGTGGTTCTGTAAGCAATCGGCGCTTGCGCCGAAGGTTATTGAGGCCGTAAACAATGGGGAGACGCAGTTCTTCCCGGATCGCTACAACGGTGTATTCATCGCCTGGATGGAAAACATCAGGGACTGGTGCATTAGCCGGCAATTGTGGTGGGGTCACCGTATTCCGATCTATTACACCGAGGATGGCACGCCTTACGCAGCCCTGAATCGGGATGACGCCCAGGGTCAGGCGGGTGATAAGAAGATTGTGCGCCAGGACGACGATGTGCTTGATACCTGGTTCAGCAGCGGTCTCTGGCCCTTCGCCACCCTGGGTTGGCCCGAGCAGACGGATGATCTTGCGCACCGCTATCCAACGAGCGTGCTTGTTACCGACCGCAATATCATCAATCTGTGGGTCGCCCGTATGATGATGATGGGGCTTGATCTGCTCGGCAAGAAGCCTTTTGATGACGTGATGATCTATGCCACGGTGCTGACGGAGGATGGCCGCCGGATGAGCAAGAGCCTCGGTACTGGCGTCGATCCGATGAAGATTATTGAGACGCTTGGCGCCGATGCGTTGCGGTACACGCTCCTTTCTCAGACAGGAGCAAACCAGGATATTCGCTATAGCGAGCGGAGAACCGAGGACGCCCGCAACTTCTGCAACAAGATTTGGAACGCCACTCGCTTCGTGTTGATGAACGCACCCGATGGACTCCCTACACAGCCCGAGACCTTTGAAGTCGTTGATAGATGGCTTCTCAGCAGGCTTCACGCCACCGAGAAAACAGTGCGTGAGGCGTACGACAGCTACGATATGCAGCTCGTCTGCCAAACGCTCTATAAGTTCTTCTGGTCAGAGATGTGCGACTGGTACATCGAAGTCAGCAAGGCACGCCTAACTGACCCGGCCGCAGGCAAAACTCCTCAATGGGTCTTGCTCACGGCAATTGAGGCGTTTCTGAAGATGCTGCACCCTGTCATGCCCCACCTTACGGAGGAGCTTTACAGCCACTTGCCGTTGCCCAATAAGGCGCCGTTTATCATGTCCGCTGATTGGCCGAATCTTCCCTCCTGGTTCGCTAATGAGGGCGCGGAATCTCGCGTTGAGCTGGTCTTTGACGTCACTCGATCTCTAAGGGCGCTGCGTGCAGAGCTTGGGTTGACGCCTGGTAAGGCGGTTGCAGCGGCATATTACGAAGGAGATCTCGGCGGTTTGGAGAGTATCGTAGCTGGCCAAGCTTGGGTAACAGACCTCAAACCGGGCCGCCCGGCTGAGCAAGGCGCGCTTTCCGCCACGACAGGTGGCGTTGAAGTCCATTTGCCTACAGAGGGCCTGATTGATGCCGACAAAGAGCGGGCCAAGGCGTCTGCCGAGATAGAGAAGGCGACTGGCGACCTTGCAAAGCTAGAGGAGCGGCTCAATAACCCGATGTTCGTCGATAGGGCGAAACCCGAGGTTATTGAACGTGATCGGGCGCTTGCTACGGAATTGAGGGAGCGCATCGAGAAGCTCTCGGCCAGGTTGAAGCAGTTTGGCGGCTAGGTCAATCTCGCAACGGCACGAAACCGTTGCGCGTTGCCATGAACTCAATATCGCCCATCTGGTCGGTTCTGAGCGCCTGAATGTGATCTGCTGATAGACGGTCCAAGACGGCCTTATGCGGATGGCCGTAGGGGTTGTTGCGTCCGCAGCTGATTACGTCGTAGATCGGCCTGACCGTCTGCAGCCACAACTCGCTGCTTGCCGTCTTGCTGCCATGATGGCCTGCCTTCAGCACTTGGGCCGACCACTGGATCCGAGGCGCTTCGATCGCCTCGGCAATAGAGCTAGCATCTCCCGAAAAAACCGCTGAAGCCGTCTCGTTAGACAACCTAATAAACATAGAACCGTCATTATCCGGCTCTCCTTCTCTCCAAGCGGGGCACTCAAGCCTTAAAGTGAACGATCCCACCTTGGACACCGAGTCAGGCCCAAGCCACAGCACCTGGTCATCTTTGATCCCGTCGGCCCGCAACACCTTCTCCATCGCCGGAAATCCGTGAAACTGGCTCGAAATGCCCACCCTTAGGTTCGGATAGGCCCTTCGAATGGCGGCAAGGCCGCCGACGTGGTCCATGTCGGGGTGCGAAAGCAGAACCAGGTCCACGCTTTCCACTCCCATAGACCGAAGCTTCGGAACGACGATCTTCTCGCCAGCATCGAATGTTGGCGTGACCGGTCCCGCGTCTATCAAGATCGTCACGCCGGCGGACCGAAAGACAGTGCAGTCACCCTGGCCCACTGACAGAAATGTAAGCGTATCCGGTTCTGAACCACTTAAATAGCCTGCGAAGCCACCGACTCCGAGGCAGACGAGGCATATGACAGCGAACTTAAGCGCGCCGGACAACTGGCCTCCAAATCGCAATAAGGCATCCATAGAGCGGCACAAGCCAATAGCCGCTGAAATAGGGCATTTCAAGCCTCAAGAAGGGCATCTGCCCCAGAACTCTCATCACCCCTTCAATCCAGAGCAACAACGGGCCTACCATCGCGCCGAGACCCCAGGATGAGAACGAAGGCGCGATGAATGAGCTGCCATACAGAACCAGAGACAAGCCCAAAAGAGGGGCAAGAACGAAAGTCGAGAGTAAACCTGCAAGGATGGACTGTCCGACCAGCGCGTGCTGGGTTTGTGCGAGAATCGGAGCGGTTGCCAGAGTGGCAATTGCCGCCATTCTGCCCCCTTGTTGTACTC
>JBBQMJ010000269.1:0-5250 GCA_038328815.1 Fimbriimonadales bacterium
AATCGGCTGAGCGCGACCACCATGATGGAAGACGAAGCGGGCGTCCAAAACCAGGCCATGGCCATCCCTGGCCTCAGGTTCACCAATTCCCAAACCGCAGACGTGCCACCCGGGACCCAGATGACCGAGCATTCGGTGACCGATCCCATCTACGCGCACCCGCCGGCTCCTGCGTTTGCGGCGTATCCTCGCGGCGCCGCGTGGGGCGACGCCCTACCCGTCGAATACGCGCGCAAGTTCAATTGGGGGGCCTTCTATTTCTCATGGATTTGGGGCCTCAATCACAAGGCATATCTGACCCTTATCTCATTGGCTGTTGGCTTTGGTTCGATTTTCTGCGGCTTCGGCGGGTTTATCGGCATAGGGCTAGGCATTTGGTTTGGAACCCAAGGAAACCAATGGGCATGGGAAAGTGGCCGGTTCGGCACACCCGATGAGATGATGGCCTGTCAAGCAATTTGGGCCAAGTGGGCTCTTTGGATGTTTATCGCGACAATCGTGGTGTGTGGATTTGGAACGGTCTTCCTCATCGCTATGGGCACCTTCAAGTCTTGACAAACATCTCCCTCACTACTTTAATGGAACCAATTGATGATTGGCCGCTATAAGGAGATCAGATGATTTCAACCATTGGTGCTTGGCTCGTCGTAGCAAACGGATTAATCGCGCAGGTTCAGGAGCCTCTATACAAAGGCATGGGGCCACATCACCGCGTGATAACAACAACATCGCCTGAGGCTCAGAAATATTTTGACCAGGGCCTGGCCCTCACATGGGGCTTCAACCATGGGGAGGCAATTCGCTCGTTTCAGCAGGCGACAAAGCTGGATCCCAACTGCGCCATGGCGTGGTGGGGCATTGCTAACGCTTCTGGTCCGAACATCAACTATCCGATGGTCGACCCGGATCATGCAAAGCTCGCTTTGGACGCGCTAGAACACGCCAAAGCCCTTGAAGACAAAGGCACCCTGGTCGAAAAAGCGCTCATTGAAGCAACGGCCAAGAGATTTGCCAACCCTCAACCCGAAGACAGGAGCGGTCTTGACAAGGCGTATTGCGATGCCATGCGAGATGTTTGGCATGCGTATCCAAAGGATGCTGACGTGGGCGCGCTTTTCGCTGAATCCGAGTTGGATCTGCGACCTTGGGACAACTGGAAGCCAGACGGCACGCCTCAGCCGGGAACGGAGGAGATTTTGGCAACGGTTCAAAGCGTGCTTGCCTTGGACCCGAATCATCCTCAGGGCTTGCATCTCATGATCCATTCGATGGAGGCATCCCCGCATCCCGAGATGGCAATGGCAGCCGCCGATAAACTTCGCAACCTCGAACCGGGACTCGGCCACATGGTCCACATGCCCTCCCATATCGATGTCCGCACGGGCAAGTGGAAGGAAGCAATCATTGCCAACCAAAAGGCAATCGTGGTTGATAACAACTATCGCAAAGGCCGCCCGAACACCGGATTCTATGCCATTTACATGGCTCACAACCGGCACATGTTGTGCTACGCCGCCATGATGCGGGGCCAGAGTGGCATAGCCGTCAAGGCAGTCGACGAGATCATCGGGCAGATCCCGCCCGACTTCCTGAAAGCGATGGCCGCGCAGGTGGACGGATTCGTCGCGATGCCGATTGAAGTGCGCAAGCGTTTCGGGCTTTGGGACGAGGTTCTGGCGATGCCGGAACCGGCCGCCGACTTCCCGATTTCCAAATCGATGTACCACGCCGCGCGGGCTGTCTCGTACGCCGCCAAAGGCGAAATCGACAAGGCACATGACGAGCAGGCTAAGTTCACGGAAGCTAGGAAAGCCGTTCCGGCGGACGCCACCTTCGGCAACAACAGCGGCGCAGGGTTATTGGCAGTCGATGAGCATTTGGTGAGCGGCGAAATCATGGTGCAAGACGGAAACATCGATGAGGGGATTGCCGAGCTGAAGCTTGCTGTAATTGCCGAAGACGCATTACGCTACGACGAACCGCGCGACTGGATCCAGCCGATCCGCCACACGCTAGGCGCCGTATTGGTGAACTCGCATAGGTTCGATGAGGCTGAGCAGGTTTATCGAGCGGATTTGACGATACTGCCAAACAACGGCTGGTCGCTTTATGGCCTCTATCGCTCACTGCAAGGACTAGGCAAGAAGGATGAGGCGGCGAAGGTCAAGAAGCAATTCGACGCGGTATGGAAGGACGCGGATATGTCGATTACGTCCTCGTGTTTGTGCGTGAAGGGATAGGGGCGTTAAGGCGTTGGGGTGTTAAGGTATTTGTGAGCGCAAACGCCTCAACACCCTAACGCCTTAACACCTTATCGGTACCCACCTTGCAAGGAATTCCAACTTTCAGCCATAATTAAAGCTTGCGGAGGCATTCAGGCATTTGATCTACGTTACAGTACAACCGAACGAGTCCATCGACAGCGCCCTCAAGCGCTTCAACATGAAGCTGCAGCAGAGTGGTTTGCTTCGAGAGCTCAAAGAGCATTCTCACTACGAGAAACCCAGTGAGAAAAGGCGACGCATGAAGCGACGCCGACTTTCTCGAGGCAATTAAGAAGCTGTTTGGGGTCTTTCCCCAGTCTGTACTCGCATATGGCGCGATCAGCCGCGAGAACCGTGAAACACCTTAAGAAACTAACGGGCGATCCAGAGATGAACTCCGCAACAAGGATTTGCCCCCACATGAGCGCTCATTTAGCGCTCTTTGCCGCGTCTTGCTTTTCATTGGTGAGAAGCTAGCGGCGCCACTTATGGAACCTCCCAGTACTACCTCCGTTTCAATAGTGGACGAATCCGGTTCGGGGATCGATGGGTCTCTGATCATTCGCGGAATTCAGGTCGCCCTCAACCAGCAAGGCGCTTCCAACCAAATCGTGTGCGTCCTGCTTACGACCGACGAAGGCATCCAGGCACTCAACTTCGAACACCGTGGCGTAGACGAAGCCACTGACGTCCTCACCTTCCCCGCAGGTGAATTCCCCCATGCGCCTCTCGGGGATATTGCAATTTCCGTCCCTTACGCAACGCGACAAGCGGCGGCAAGAGGCGTGACATTGGATCAGGAGCTAGCGTTCTTGGCCATCCATGGCGCATTGCACCTTTGCGGCCTGGACGACGAAGACGAAGACAGCCGCGTGCAGATGGTGGCGGAAATGAACCGCGCCGCTGTTGAAGCCGGCCTATCTCCCGACAACGATTGGTATTCCCTGCTCCACCACACAGCTACCAGGAGCGCCAGATGATCAGCTTGCTTGGTAGGGACGATGTCTCCAGCGTCTTCCGGAAGGCAAATGAGGACATTTGCGCTACCGAATTGAAATCCAAAATTGGGTGCCTAATTAAGTGAGCTCGGGAAAACGGTCATCCAACGTCATCGAGCCGTTCCGAGTCGCCTGGAGCGGTCTGGTCTACACCTTCCGCACGCAGCGGCACATGCGATTCCACATCTATGTGGTTATCGTTGTGATCCTTCTTGGCATGTTCATGAACCTCGGCCTGCGCGAGATCATGGTCCTGCTTTTCACCGTCTCACTCGTCATGGTCGCTGAGATGTTCAACAGCGCGATTGAGGCCACCGTCGATCTTGTGCATCCCACCTATCACCCTCTTGCCAAGTTCGCGAAAGATATCGCCGCCGGCGCGGTGCTCATCACGACCATCATCGCCTTCGTCGTCGGCGGACTCTTGATCCTCGGCGAAAACCGCTGGGAAGCGATGAAGACCAA
The DNA here is from genome assembly GCA_038328815.1 of Fimbriimonadales bacterium. GTDB lineage: Bacteria > Armatimonadota > Fimbriimonadia > Fimbriimonadales > Fimbriimonadaceae > JBBQMJ01. The sequence goes on from JBBQMJ010000269.1 coordinate 3,728, forward strand.
CTTAACGGCGGAGTCGCCGGGCCTTGGCTTTGCCCCGCGTATCGTCTTGGGCCTCTTCTTAGTGTTCCTTGTCGTCCTTGTTGGAAAAGGCCTCGGCAAGCGCGGACAAGTGCTAAAGGGCGGCCTCGTCAGCGGACACAGCGCCATCGGCTTCTTTCTCGCGACCAGCGTGATGTTCATCTCGAACGATTTACTCGTCGGCGGCATCGCAGTAATGTTGGCGGCGATTATTGCGCAGAGCCGCTGGGAAGCCAAAATCCACTCTATCTTCGAATTGACCTTGGGCGCCTCAGTCGGCGTCGTTCTTGCCCTACTGCTCTTCATGGGGTACTGGCCTAAATGAACTCGGTCAAAACCCCTACGCCGGTAGAACGGCGCCGCCCAGCGCTGGACCGCTGGCGCCGAATCGAATCCCGCGTTGCTATGACCCTTGGCGGTGCATTAAGCCTCTTGCTGCTTCTGGCTGGCCACGGAAGCGCTGGCGTCAATCAAGCGCTTGCTATCCCCATGCCGGATGAGGCCGGCTCCGGCTTTGGCGCAGTCGCAGGCATCCTGCTGCTGATCGTCTTGAACGCCCTGTTCGTTGCCGCCGAGGTCGCCATCGATCTCCTGAGGCCCATGCACGTTAAGCACACCAAAGAAACGAACCCCAACCAAAGCGATCGCCTTCAACAGATGATCGATAACAAGCCTCGCTTCATCGCGTCAGCCAGTTTTGGTAGCCAGCTTTCCAGAATCGGCATGTTCCTCGTGGGGCTCATCCCCGCTTTTGGCCTAGTACCCTGGGTCTCACAGCAACTTGGGCGAGATAGCAGTAGCGGGTTTAGCTACGGCGTGTTCCTCACCGCGGCGACGCTGGTTTGGCTTCCAATATTCCTGCTCAACCTCGTGCTTGGCGAACTTGTGCCCAAGAGCTACGCTGGCCTCCATCCGCACCGTGTTGCAACCACCCTGTACCGGTTCGTCCAAACGTTCTCAATCATCTTCACTGGCCCCGCCATGATTGTTACGACAATCGCCGGACTCCTCACCGCCCGCTTCGGCGGCAGGGCCAGCTTCACGATGGCCAACCAAGCCGAAGAAGAGATAAAACATTTGGTGGAAAGCGCAGAAGTTACGGGTGAGATCGAAGGGGACGAGAAAGAGCTCCTCCACTCAGTCTTCGAATTCACCGACACCATTGCGCGCGAAGTGATGACGCCCCGTGTCGATATGGACGCCGTGTCGATCAAGTCTGACCCTAAAGAGGTCATTGCCGTGATCCAGCGGTCGGGCCATAGCCGAATTCCGATCTACGAGGAGACCGACGACCAGATCGTCGGAATCATCCACGCAAAAGATCTACTCATTGCAACCCTCCAGAACGGAGGGAAAGTCAACCTACGCTCGCTAATGCGACCCGCGCTCTTTGTGCCTGAGAACAAGAATCTCCATGAGTTGCTTGCTGAAATGAAATCCGGCAAGAGCCAGCTTGCAGTTGTCCAAGACGAGTTCGGTGGCACCGCCGGCATCGTCACGATCGA
>JBBQMJ010000270.1:0-5246 GCA_038328815.1 Fimbriimonadales bacterium
ACTGTCCGATTGAACGTGTATCACGATCGCTTCCTTCCCGTTCCCAAGACGCCCCATGTTGGTGACACCGTTCATTTGCACAACGGCGAGCTCGACTAAGTCAGCCACGTCTTACCGGGCTTGAAGTTTGGTCTCGAACCACACTCATTAGGCGGACCGATTCGGTCCGCCTATTTCGTTGTTTTGAAAAGCGATTGGGCTTTTGGTACCTGCCGGGGACATACAATGTTGGTGGCCACTTCCTAAGCTTTGATCTGGATGTCCGAACAATGCGGAGATTTGTTTGCCTAATAATTTGCCTTAGCTTAGCTGGGTGCTTGTCCCCGGGCAGGGTAAGTGGCTTGTCGGCCACTGGTCAAATCGCAAGAGCAATTGGAATCTAGTGGTTGATCTCTCGCTCTCGAGTGATGGGCAGTTTGATTCTGTTGAGAATGTGCTCAGCATGTCAAAGCCTATACCGACCGTGTACATGACTGGCAAGTGGTGGCGAGACGGCAACTGCTTACGACTGCGCGCAAGAAGGCGAGCCTATATCGGCGGCTTACAGAGGCCGAGCGCATTCACGCAATTGACCGAGAAAATCGATATCAGCTACGAATTGCCTCTCAATTTGGCAGAAGGACAATCATATATACCGGCCGCATTGAGGGAGAGGCAGAGGGGCGATTGAGCTCGTGCATCATGCAAAGGGATTCACCGGTACCCCAACCAATTGACTGGGCCGCGTTAGAACGCGGAGTTCTCGGCATAGGTCGAAACCCCGGCATAATCGGTTAAGCACCCGATCGAAGTAAGATAACCGCCAATGCCGGAGCTGCCTGAGGTCGAAACTGTTTGCCGTGTTTTGCGGAAAGCGTTGGTTGGCGAGAAGATTATCGGTGTGGAGACGGCGCCCGACGATATTATCTTTGGTGCAGCACCGCCCCAGGCCGTAAGGGACGCACTCGAGGGGAAGGTAGTCACGCACATCGGCCGGAAGGGCAAGGTCTGGTGGATTGAGACGGGATCACCTCCAATACTTTTCGGGCATCTGGGGATGAGTGGCTGGATTCGTGAACTTGGAGCGCCTACGATTCGACTGAAGGAGCATGGAAACGCACCCCTCGACGACGAGGCAGGGCGACCGCGATTCCTGAAGCTGATGATAGAGACAAATTTGACGCGTGTCGCATTCACGGATGGCCGCAGACTTGGCCGGATTTGGCTGGGAGAATCGCGCGAGAAAGACGCGAAAGTTGCGAAGCTAGGCCGAGACTCCTTTGATGAATTGCCGACCGGTAAACATTTCGAACAGCTTTTCGCAAAGCGAAAGGCGCCGATCAAAGCGTTACTCATGGATCAGGGCATTCTCTGCGGTATCGGTAATTGGGTGGCGGATGAAGTCCTCTACCATGCACTTATTGCTCCGCAGCGGCCCGGGTGCTCTTTGTCCGGCGCCGAGTTTGCGAAGCTTCGCAAAGCGATTGTCCAGGTTCTGAAGGTGGCGGTCGAAGCTGGTGCCGACGACAGCCTCTATCCGAGCGACTGGCTGTTTCACTATCGCTGGGGCGGTTCACGCGGGCACGAGAAGCTTGGCCTGCACGACATCGTAAGAGAGCAGGTTGGAGGCCGGACAACTGCGTGGATGCCAAGCCTCCAGTCATAACTCCGGCTACATCATCTTTGGGGTCTTGAACTTGAATGGCTTGCCGAGCATGTCGGACCACACCTTCGACTGATCTGGAGTTAGGAGGGCGACGAGATCGTCGTTCTTTTGCTTGGCCATCTTTTCCAAATCGCGGTTGAAACCCCTCCCGCTACCCATGCCTCGCGGAGCATGTTGGAGCTTAGCCATAAGCGCATCGTTCGCTTTTGCGATAATGTCGGCGGCCTTGGAACGCTGGTCGTCGGTGAGGCTAAGCTTGTCGGCGATGGGTTTCAAGCTCCAAATGGAGGGCCCCTCGTACTGAGACCAAAGCTCCTCGAGACGCTTCTTCTGCCCTTCGTCGAGCGTGCTTAAAGCTTCTGCGTCCAGCTTCTCGTTCATGTTCGAGACCATATCACCCGTTCCACCGCCAGACATCGCCGACATCGGGTCCATTTGAGACTGTCGCGACATGCCGGCCATTGCATCGGTGATTGCCTTCCGTTGCTGCTTTGACAGGCCGATTTCCCTTTGGACTTCGGGCATGATGGCCACGTTGGCTCTGGCACCCGGGGCACCAAGCTGGCCGAACGAAGAACAAGCTAAGGCAATGAGTATGCCAATGACTAGAGAGCGATGAGTTGACGTCATGTGCGCCTCCTAAAGCAAAGTTTCGCAAGACTACCCAGGGTTTAAACCGTGGTGTCAAGGTGGGGTTGCGTTAGGCTGGTCGCGAATTTGACTTCAACCGCTTCTGTTCGACGGCGCTGGCAAGCCCTTCCAGGACATTTACCGTTTGTTCCCAACTGAGGCATCCGTCCGTAACGCTCTGGCCGTAAGTCAGCTTGACGCCTGGCTTCAGATCTTGGCGCCCGCCAACAAGATTGCTCTCGATCATGATTCCCATGATGGTCTCATCTCCAGCAGCTACCCGAATACCCAACTCGGCGCAAATTGGCACTTGCATCTCAGGATTCTTGCCACTGTTGGCGTGGCTGGCATCTATCATCACCCTTTGGGCTAAGCCTTTCTTGGCCAGAAGCTCACAGACTTCCCTGACGCTGTGCGAATCGTAATTTGGCCGCTCGCCGCCACGAAGGATCACATGGCAATCTGGGTTCCCTCGCGTTTTGACGATTGCAGCAATTCCGCCCTTCGTCACCCCTAGGAAGTGGTGGGGTGCTCCGGCCGCTTGGATCGCGTCGACGGCAATACGGATGTTGCCGTCCGTTCCGTTCTTGAAACCGACTGGGCACGATAGACCGGAAACAAGCTCCCTATGCACCTGGCTCTCAGTCGTGCGAGCCCCAATCGCTCCCCAGCCGACCAGGCCAGATATGTATTGGGGGGAGATCATGTCGAGATACTCAGTGCCAACCGGAACGCCTAGCTCGTTGACAGCCAGCAAGAGTTTTCTCGCTGTGCGAAGGCCCTCGTCGATGCAGTAGCTGTCGTCCAAGTGAGGATCGTTGATTAACCCCTTCCAGCCAACCGTTGTGCGCGGCTTTTCAAAATACACCCGCATCAAAATCTCTAGCGAATTGCCAAGGCGATCTCTTTGTTCCTTCAGACGGCCTCGGTATTCGATGGCGGCTTCGGGGTCGTGGATGGAACACGGCCCCACGACAACCAGCAACCGATCGTCACGACCGTGGAGGATGTCGCAGACCGCAGTTCGCGCTGCAGCGACGGTGATTTCAGCCTCTTCACTGCTCGGAAACTCGGAGAAAAGCTCGTCGGGTGTGATCAGTGGCCTGATCTCTTCAACTCGAATATCGTCGGTGCGCTGGTGCATGTTTTGTTATGCGCCTCTCTGGTTCACGACGGCCACTCTTGATGCGGCTCGTGCCAAGTCGTCTAAGACGCCAATCGTTTCCTTCCAGCCTAGGCAGCCATCTGTGATGCTTTGTCCATAAACGAGTTCCTTGTTGGTTTTGAAATCTTGGCGGCCGCCAACGAGGTTGCTTTCGATCATGACACCCAGGACACGCTGGTCGCCGGCTTGCATTCTCGTGCCGAGTTCGGCACAGATTGGAATCTGCCTTTCGGGAATCTTGCCGCTATTGGCATGGCTGGCATCGATCATGACGCGCTGAGTCAATCCTTTCTGCCCGAGCTTTTCACACACTTCGCCTATCGTGTGGGTGTCGTAATTAGGCCGGTTGCCGCCCCTTAAAATCACATGACAGTCGCTGTTTCCTGCTGTCTCAACGATTGCTGCGACACCACCTTTAGTAACGCTTAAGAAATGGTGCGAAGTGCCTGCGGCGGCAACTGCATCTACAGCTATCTTCACGTTGCCGTCCGTTCCATTCTTGAAGCCGACTGGGCATGAGAGTCCGGAGGCAAGTTCTCGGTGGACTTGGCTCTCGGTCGTTCTGGCGCCGATAGCACCCCAACTTACGAGGTCTGCCAAGTATTGAGGGGAGATCATGTCGAGGTATTCGGTGCCCGTGGGGAGGCCCATTTCATTGATTTGGAGCAGTAGGCGGCGTGCTGTTCGCAGGCCTTCGTTGATTGCGAATGTGTTGTCGAGGTGCGGATCATTGATCAGTCCTTTCCAGCCGACTGTTGTTCGGGGCTTTTCGAAGTAAACCCGCATGACGATCTCAAGGGTGTCTGACAGCCTTTCGCGTTCTTTCACAAGGTTTGAAGCGTATTCGAGAGCTGCTTCAGGATCATGGATCGAACACGGCCCGACAACAACGAGCAGCCTTTTATTGCGGCCGTTGATGATGTCGCAGGTGGCTTTGCGCGCGGAGGCGACACCCTCTTCGACCTCTGGCCCACATGGAAATTCCGCCAAGAGCTCCTCAGGGGCGCTCAAGGCTTTGATCGAACTTATGCGGACGTCGTCGGTTTTTCTGGTCATGGCTGTTTAGGTCTACGATTCAAAGCAAAAGAGCCGCTGGATGTTACTTCCGGCGGCTCTTTTGACTGTTGCGGCAAATTCGGTTGCGACGCTACGGCCTCTCCACCGGAAGGCGGAAAGTAATATAAAAGTAGCTGTGCCAAAAGCGTCGAGGCGCGATCACGGTATTAATGGTACACCAATAGCGTAAATTGGTGGCCTAGCAGGCTCGCTATGTTTTCTCGGGATGCAGTTTGCGGAATGCCGAATGCACTGGAATGACATATTGCCATTCGCATCCCGCATCCCGCATACAAGACCCTTAAACTTCCGCCAAGGCCAGCTTTGTCATCGCCTTAATCCCAACAGGTAGGGCTGCGTCGTTGAAGTCGAATTCCGGCGTGTGTACGTTCGGGTAGTTTTTTTGGTCGGCGTTCTTCAGCCCCAGCCAGTAGAAGCAAGCCTTCACGCCGCTCTCGCCGTAGAAGCTGAAGTCTTCCCCGCCCATGACCGGGATGGTATCTGGCATCAGAGTGACACCTTCCGTTCCCCCTATGAGCTTGCGAAATCTTGCAGCGGCGTCTACATCGTTGCGTGTCACGGGGTAACCGTGATCGCCAAAGCGAACCTCGGCAACGCAGCCAAGTGCCGCAGCTACTCCGGTCGTGATCTCCTCGATTCGTTTGATTGTGAGTTGACGCGTTTCGGCTGTAAGCGTGCGGAAGGTGCCCGTGATTTCGGCGGTATTCGGTATCACGTTGTGAGCTGTTC
>JBBQMJ010000271.1:0-5205 GCA_038328815.1 Fimbriimonadales bacterium
ACGACGACTGGTGCTACCAGGTCGACATCGCGCTTACTAGTGTCAAAAAACTTTCTTAAAAAATTCACGTTGTGGTTTCTCGCTAATGGTCAGGGAGCCCAGGCCAATTGACGGGCTCAAACTTCGATTGAAGTCACCGTGTTGCGGGTCCGTCTCGTGATCGTCGGCAGTCTTCAAAGCCAGGCGGCGTCCGGTCACCGGACGGCTGGGCAATGGGAGCAAATGGCTCGCGAATTGCGACGGTTTGCGCTACTGATTCTTCGCGATCAAGCGACTGAATCAGGAGGCTGAAGAGCGCGTGCGTGAACTGCGCGTTGCTGGAGTTGGCAATCAACTCCTGCGGGATTTGAATATGCGCATCGGATCGCTGCGCAGAAGCACAAGCCCTAAATACCGCGTTCCATTGAGCAGAACGAGACGGCTGCTCCGCAGTAGCGGGGCCGTTCAGAATCAGCATCAACAGCGCGGGAATTAGCGGAAGCATTTTCGATCCAACCCAATATTATAGACGTTTGGCCAAAATGCCCGTGCGAACGCCTATCTCACGAATATATACGTTGGCTTAGCAGTGCTCGTTCAGGACAGCGTTGGTACCAAAATGAGTAGGTGGCACCGATGTCGCCATTCGGCTTTGCGGAAGACGTTGTAAGACAGCGCTGCTACCAATTCGTCAATGAATCCACGTATTCCCCACACAGCGCCCTCAAGGTAACCTTTTTGACATTCCATGGAAACCACTCTTGTTCTTATTAAGCCCGGCGGTGTACAGCGAAAGCTCATCGGCGAAATCACCCGACGCTTCGAAGCGCGCGGTCTGGCCGTCGTCGGCCTCAAACTCATGAAAGCCCCTCGCGCCCTTGTTGAGGAGCACTACGGCGAGCATCGCGGCAAGGGCTTCTTCGACAGCGTTGTGGACTACCTGACAAGCGGCAACGTTGTCGCGATGGCGATTAGCGGAGAGAACGCGGTCAAGGCCATTCGAGCCATGATGGGCGCGACCAACCCGGTTGACGCCGCACCCGGGACGGTCCGCGGAGACCTTGCCCTCACAATCGACGACAACCTAACGCACAGCAGCAGCGACCCCGAGGCTGCAGAAAGAGAGTTGAAGCTTTGGTTCTCAGAAGGTTTGCCTGGCTAAAGGAACTGAAGACGTGGAACAAGCTTAGATAAGCCAAAGTCGGAACCAAAAGCTTGTTCCTCGTCACCAGGATCCTTTACAGCCTATGCCGCATATCATTCTGGAAACAACCGCCGACCTTCCCGAAAATTCGGGAATCCCCGATATCCTCGACGCCCTCGTTGCAAAGCTAGCGAGCTTCGAAGCGATCAACTCTAAGGCTATCAAGGGCTATCACACCCTTCGATCTGTGTGGAGCATGGGAGAAGGGGGACCCCCCGGTTTCGCACATTGCACGGTAAGGATCCTCTCTGGCAGGCCGGTCGAACTTCGCAAGAAAATCTCCGCGGGTATGTTCGAAGAGCTTCGAAAACACTTCAAGGAATCGCTCGATCTTGATGAGGTCGGCCTTACCCTCGAGCTTCAGGAAATGGATTCCGAAACTTACCACAAGTAGAAGTACTGGCTTTTTGCTGAAAATAACGAATCCCAGCATTATTTCGTTGTTTGAGGTCTAAAGAGAATCCAGACGAGCCCGAAACCTAGAGTAACACTCTATGTTTGAGTTCGGAATTCGCCTTGTTATAGCGGCTGCGATCTTCGCGTTCTCGAACGCGTTCGGCATACCTCCAACGAACCTCGCTTGGGCTTCCAGCTCGGCAGTCGTCGTTCTGGGCTTCATTAACCTTCGCCTAGAAGTTCGAGGCGAATTGAATTCCGGATACGCGGGAATCATGGCAGTTGCCGATTCCTTCATCATCGCAATCCTCCTCGGCGCGACCAACACTCTCCACACGCTGGGATTTCTCGTTCTTCTCCCTGTCATCAACGCGAACCTAAGGCACGATTCTCAATCGAGCAGCATGGCGCCCATCGCATCGGGCGGGCTCTTTGCCAGCTACGCAATCTTCTCCAACAACGCTCCTCCACAGGGGACAGTCATGGCACAGGCGGCAGCGGTCATGGCCACGGGCCTGATTCTTGGCGCATTGAAACCTAAGCACGGTCATTCGTCAAGTCACGAACCTGTTCCGGTATCGACATCGGACGGCGTGATCGAGATACGCGAGAGCTATAGGAACCTAAGAAAAGCTTATCAGGAGCTGGAAAGGCGCACGAAAAAGCCAGTTCGTCTCGCCCAGCTTGAAGAAGTGCAGCTCTGCAGCCATGATCAGTTCTTCCAGACGCTGGCTCGAAAGCTAGCCGAAATCGCCGGCATCGAGAACGTCAGCGTCTACGCACTGGCCCAGTTTGAGAGTTCAATGGTCGTTCGCGGATCATTCGGCGACATGGGTGCAAAGCTCGATACAGCAGCCGTTTCCGTGAAGATTCCGGCAGCTATCAGCCTTATCCGCAGCCGCACCGACTTGGCCCTCAATGCACTTAAAGATGATGGCGATAGTCGTCGTGTGGCGAACGTTTTGCTCACTGAAAGTGGACGAATGATTGGGATGCTCGCGCTTTCGTCGATCGACGAAGCGTTGCTTGAGGAAGCAAGGCTTAGACTTGAAGAGGTATCGAAGTCGATTGCGGCGATGATTTCGACGCACACTCGCAATGAGTCCCTCTACCGCAGGGCCCGTCAGGCTGAACTCCTTTATGAGACGGCGTGCGTCACTCATGGTGCGATTACCGCACCTGCCCTAGCCGAGCGTGTTGTTCAGCAGCTATGGGATCTGGCTCAGGCTGATCATATTTCGCTGACTTTGGTTTCCGAAGACCTGATGGAGACCCTAAGTTCACGGGGCTCTCGTCTGCATTTAATGGACTCAATGAGATTCGCAACTGGACCTGGCCTATCTGGCTGGCGCCACCTCGGATTTCCTGAGGTTTCGATTTTCGACGCCAGGAATGACGAGAGGTTGGACTCGTCTGAATCGCTGAAACAGCGAATAGGTTCCGCCTGCATCGTTCCTATAGCGGACGAGTACGGTTATCTTGGCTACCTTTCCATGGCAACCCACCGCTCGGGTGGCATTGACACACCTGACGTTGAGATGCTCAGAACAGTTGGCATGGAGCTTGGCCGCGCCTTTACGGGCCTAAGAAAACGGGACTTGGTATCGGAGGGGCTAATGAGTTCAACCGAATTCCAAGAACTGGTCGGCAGTGCCTCAGAAGGCTGTCTCGTCATTTTGGAGACGATTAAGCCCGAAGAGATTGAAGAGACCTTCGGAAGACCTGCGCTTGAGCATGCAATTAGGCAGCTCGGTAATCGGCTTAGGGCCAAGCTCCCCACTGGCGGCGCGCTTTGCCGCAAGCCACAAGGCGCCTATGTCGCCTATTTGCCAGGCGCAGATGATGAAATTGCTTCTCGATGGGCGAACGACGCAACCGCGATCGCCTCCCTCATTGGGCTAAGCACGCCGGACGGTTCGGCGCGTATACCACTGGGCCTTCGGGCAAAAGTGGCCGAAATTGACCGGCAAGAAGACGAGATTTTCACTTTGGAGGCCTCCTAAACCACCCGTACCAGCACATTTGCGCGTATGGATAGCGCGATTGTGTTGATAACCTGAATGGTGACGGGGAATGGATCGAATACTGATGCAAACAAAACCTGCGATTGATAGGTCAGACAACTCGAAGCTGTCGTGTTACTCGAACCCCACAATGCTCAACGGTAACGAAGAAAGTGCCGGCGCTTTAGCGCGGCGCATAGTCCGTGCTGAGATAAGCCTTACAGTTGGCGATGCCAAGGGTTGTGCCCGCGAGGCGCGGCAAATCCTTGCCAGTGACCCTACGCATGTTGGTGCAATGGAAGTCCTGGCGAAGGCCCTTTGGCAGAGTTGTGAGTTCACAGAATTGCTTCCCGTGATTGAGCGGCTGATCGTGCTCAATCCTTATGAGCCCGGTTACCACTCCCTTCGCGGCGCGGTGTACCAGGCGTTGGGCCGATATGGTGACGCAGTGCGCTCTATGGAGCGCGGCGCCAAGACCGATGACGGGCGGGCGATTCGAGAGATACAGGAATGGCAAGCGGACCTCGTAGCCGTATTGCTTCAGGAAGACACGGTCTTCCGGGCACACTATGCCCAGGACCCTGAGCGTGCATGCCTTGATCGTGGATTCGCCTTCGAATCGACTCCGCAGTCTGAGCGCTGGCTTTCGGAGAAGCAGATTCCGGCACAAATGTACACGCGGCCCAGCTAAATTTGGGGTGCGCCAACCTAGCGGCACTCAAGAACCAGCGACGCTTATCTTATCGTGCGCCAGAAAACTGTGCGTACAACCCGACTACCCGCCTAACGTAAGCCTGAGTCTCACGATAGGGCGGAACGCCGCCCGCTCGCTTAACGGCACCTTCACCGGCATTGTAAGCGGCAAGAGCCAAGATCAGCGACTCGTACCCGCTTTTGGTCTGCATTCGATACTTGTCGAGGTGGCCGCGAATCAGTTTCACGGTGCCATAGAGGTTATCGACGGTGTCGTACGAATTCGTCACGCCCATCCATTTGGCCGTGCCGGGCATAAGCTGGCCGAGCCCCTGTGCTCCGCTATGGCTTGTGGAGTTCGGGTCAAAACCGCTCTCCACCATGACCATGGCCATGATGAGCCGGGCATCCACACCGTATTTGAGGCTGAATCCAATGATTCCCTTAGCGATGAGCATGGCTTCATCTTGGGATAGCTTGCGATTCTGCTTCCGAATGAAGCTCGCATAGACGGGCGTTGCCTGGGTTTCAGGCAAATTCCATTCCTTCGGAGCCGAACTGGGATGCCTTGAGCCCAACTGCTTGGAAGTCGCTGCCTTCTTAGGAGGCTTGTAATCGAGAGGCGCAATATCCTGCTCCGGAGCAGCGCCTAGAAGCTTGATCTTAACCTCGGAATTAACCTCAGTGCGTTCAGCCTTGCACAGAAGCCGGGCATGCACTTCTCCACCAGTGAGCCAGTCAAGGTCTTCCGCACTTTCAATAGAAAGACTCGAGGAATCAGGTCGTTCAACGAGAATCGTGTACTTGCCGTTGAATTTGAAAGACCCTTTCACCGTTCCCTTGATCTCGACAACTCTGGTTCCAACGAAAACATCGAGCGCCTCCACCTCAGCGGCTTGCTTGATTTTGTATTTGCGACGCAGGTGCAGA
>JBBQMJ010000272.1:0-5188 GCA_038328815.1 Fimbriimonadales bacterium
CGAGACATCATGAGCGACCCCAACGGCGTCATCAACATGGACGGCCACAAGTACAAGGTCAAAGACCTCACGCCGGAGCAGCGCAAGAAGCTTGAAAAGCAACTTGACAGAGCAGGCGAGGCGGCCGACAAGGCAATTGCCGAGGCCCAGGAAGTTACCAAGCGCACCCTCAAGGAAGTCTTCGCCAAAGGCGGCCCTGTTCAGAAATCAATCGAACTTGCTATCGGCCAGATCAACGATTCCAAGATTGAGATGAATTTCGACTCCGACGCAATCAATGCTGAAATCGCCAAGGGATTTGCGGAAGCAGACAAGGAAATGGCTCGATCAGATCGCGATGAGTCGAAGGCCGATCGCGAAGAGGACGCCCAGTCCGCCGCTGAGGCACACGAAGATATCGCAGCAACGGCCAAAGAGCGCGCTGAAGCGCTCAAGCAAATGGAGCACGCATTCCAAGACACCAAAGTAAGCAAGGTAGAGATGGAAAGAGCCATGGCCGAAGCTCGCAAGGGCCTCGAAGAAGCTCGGAAAGAGATTCTGAGAGCCCGAGAGGAGGCACGCAAGAGCGGCAAAGATGGCGACTGGAACATGGACATGAAGATGCACATGAACTTCGACATCGACAAGGTGCTCGAGTCGGTTTCCAAGAGCATGGAGCACATGAACTTTAACTTCGCGCCAATCCCCCAAATCCCCCCAATGCCCGACTTTTCCAAGATGAACTTCAAGATCGAAGGTTGGGATGGCGAGCACGACATGAACGACAAGCAAATGCAGGCCCTTCGGAAGCAGATTCATGAGATTATGCAGAAGCAGACCAAGAACTCGAAGACGCAGCGCGAGCAAATCCTGAAGCAGATGCAAGAGCTTCGCAAGCAGTTGCAGAACCTTCCCCACGAGGGCGACCACAAGTCGAACGTGCCAGAGCCATCTGATGAGGAACAGCTTCTGCTAATCCCACGCGCCGACATCGTGCTCACCCAAGGAGTCCCAGGCCCGTATGCCGGAACAATTCTGGATCGCATGTTCCTTCGGACGCAGCTTGCGCCAGCGGCTGCCCCATCCGTCGTACTTGAATCGCCAAAGGCCACGCCAAGCCCAACACCAGAGGCTAAGCCGCAGCCCAAGGCGAACCACAAGTCGACCTGGTCGTTGCTAAACTTCATCCCCTATCCGCTCAACAAATGGTCTCCGCTTTAGACCTAGCCTAAGCGGCTCACTGAGTGCCCCTCGCGATTACCGCGAGGGGCTTTTTTGCTTAAGCACGGGTTATGGTTGTCACAAAACCATTTCAAATCAACAATACAAATTGGGGAAACTGAACATGAATTCAAATCTAGTGCACGCTCGCTTCATTTCACTGGTCTTGGCGTTGACGGGTTACAGCGTTGCCTGCTGCGCCGGGCCAAATGGCACCCTGTATACGGTCAACTACACTGAATTTGGCTCCGGTGCTGGGCTGGATCGGATTCAGGGCGCTTCACTCAGCTCCACCCCAACCGGGAATGATTTCGACTTAGCGCTCGCCGTTTCTGGCGATGTCAGGACGCTCGGATATTACGGTGTCTATTCGGGAAATAAGTTTGACCTTAGTGGCAATCCGCTCGTCGGAGGACCATACACGCTCCCCAATAACGGGATGGAGGCGTTCGACGGGACTTCGGATGGTCGATATAACTACGCTGTCGACTATGCCACCGGCAACGTCATGCAGTTCGACCGTGATTGGTTGAACCCCATTTCACTGTTTTCAGCGGCGGGTCAATTCGAGGACCTGGGCCTCACAATGAACGTTGCCGACGGCAGCTTTTGGGTTGGTGACTATCTGACAGGCGTGGTAAGCCACGTTTCGCACAGCGGATCGTTCATTAGTAGCTTTTCAACCGGTTTCCCTCTCAATGGCTTGGCAGGATTAGCGTTTGATGCTTCCGACGGAACGCTGTGGGCGGGTAACTTCGCCAATGCCCATAACCTCTACCAATACGATCTCTCAGGAACCTTGCTCCAGACCGATTCCTATGCCGTAGACGGCGCCCAATTCTATGGCATGGAATTCAACCAGACGGCGGTGCCGGAGCCGGCATCATTGGCGGTTTTAGTGGCCAGCGCCATAGGGCTGATGGGCCGAAAGAAGCGGTAACTCCGGGGGTTCTAAGCGGGGATTAGTCTGTGAGAGTGCAGCCTGCGAGGTATTCCTAGCCTTTCGTGCTAATGTGAGTTGAGACTTGCTGCCTCTGGAAGAACAATTTGAGTGACATCCCGCCACCAGATCAACCCGAACCCACGGGGCAACAGTACGTCCAATATCCTCGCGCTCAGGGGCCTCAAGCGTATCCATATGAAGTTGGCCCCCCGCAATTCGATCTGTCCGTCATAGGAATGGCTTGGAAGCTAGTCCAGTCAAATCTCGGTAACTGGATCGTGGCTGAGATATTGCTGGGAATCCTGGGCGTCGGAATGAATATGGTCGTCATGTTCAGTCTGCAGGCTGCTCATTTGACTCCGCCACCAGGTGTCTTCCCGACCTGGCAGCAATACGTGACCCAAGAGCTTTTCATGTTCCCCGTCATAGTCCTGCAGTACGCGATGCAGGTGGGTTATTACAGAATGGCCCTCAATCAATTGCGCGGGCTGCCCACCAGCCCTATGGACGTTTTTGCATTCAAGGGTCAGTTCCTGCCTGTCCTTCTAGGAACGTTCCTCTTTATGTTCATAACTTGGCTAGGCATTGCCTTCCTCATCCTTCCGGGGCTAATTCTGTCCACCTTGCTTGCGTTCACGAACCTGCTCATTTTGGACCGAGGTATGAAGGTCGATGAGGCTATGAAGTTAAGTTGGACGGTCGTCAAACCACATATGTGGACAGCCATGGGCGTCTTCATCGTGGCCGCCCTAGCGTCGTTCCTCGGAGCCTTCGCCTGCTGCATCGGATTGCTAATCACGGTGCCCATTTTCGTGATGTCGGTAGCGATACTCTACGAGAGATTCTTCAGGCAGGAAGTTGTTGTCGCCCCCGTCGCCCAGATTCCACCGTTCTCGGTTTGAAGCGTGGTTAAGACTCGGAATTGGACAGGGACGCGGACAGCTAGATAACCCTTGAACCCAATGCAAAATCCAACACCGAAAAGTGCGGTTTCTCAATTCCTAATACACAGTTCCTAATTCCTCCTACAATAAGCCGTGCTCGCAACGGCCAACATAGCTCTCTTCATTTTTCACACCGCGCTAATCCTTTTCAACGTCCTTGGCTGGGCTTGGGCGAAGACGCGACGTTGGAACCTCGCTACACTCCTCCTGACTCTTTTCAGCTGGACCGTGATGGGGATTTGGAAGGGAGCGGGGTACTGCGTTTGCACCGATCTTCATTGGCGCGTACGTGAAGCAATGGGCCTCCATGATCAGGCGGACAGCTATTTAGTGTTCCTGGTCCAAAAACTCTCCGGCTGGAACCCGCCCGTACCGCTAGTGAATGCTGTTGCATTGATCGTATTCTTGACCAGTCTCGCAGCAAGCGTGTCACTCAACGTGCGCGACCGAAGACCCGCTTCGCCCCCAACGAGAGGAGATGTCGCTTCGGCGAAAGAAGGAGTAACTCCGGAAGCCAACTAACACTGCTCTAGAGAATCCACCCTACTCCTTCCCCGCCTCCAACCCGTCGATCTTGGCGTACGGTCTCAGCCGAGGAATCCAGCAGCGAACCTGCCGCCGGTACTCCTCATATGTCTCCCCAAAGCGGCTCACCAAGTCTGCTTCCTCCCAGCGACGAGCAAAGGACTGCCAGGCAAACGCGCCAGTTAGCCCGTAGAGCATCACAAAAGGCGATCCCAAGTAAAGCCCGACTGAAATGCCCTGTCCAATTCCCGCGATCGCCATCGGATTCCGCACGTAACGGTAAGGCCCCAGAACGAGGAAGCGTGTTGTGCCATCAAGGGGCAAGGGCGTTCCCCCACCCCTAATGGCAAACATCATCCCGCATCCAAAGCCAAGAGCAGACAAGGCCAAGAACAATCCGCCACCCACCAATCTGGTCGCGGTCGAGGGAAAGTCATAACGATCAAAACCTAGCCGCTCCTCGGCGAATTCGATCGCCCAAGGCAGGCAAGCCAGAAAGAATCCCCAGAATACAACGACCTGAAACAGGGTCTTCGCCACATTAATCGCGACGCTAGAAGTCGACGATTGCCTCGGATTCGGACATCTGTGCCTCACTTAGAGGCCTGCCACGCGATGTAGGGCGGGAAAACCAACGCGGGCAGCATCAGAAAAGCGCCCCATCCGCCGTTCGAAAGAACGGCCATACTAATTCCGCTTAGCGCCGCGTAGCAGCCGGCTCCCGTGGTAGCCCACATCGCCGCCTGCGCCCATTTAGTTTCCTTGGTCAAGCCAACGGCAGTGGCGAAAGAGCCACCAGCGAAGAGCACTAGGTCGGCAACCAGAAATGACATCAGCGCATTGTCGGGCTGGCCAGGTCCCAGAAACGGTTTATGCGCCGCGGGGCTAGCAAGCAAAACCGCCCACCAAACAACCGTCGCCATGCCTTGCAGGCGAAAGTAGGCGATCGCAAATTTACGCAGGCCGGGCGACATCAGGTCCATCGTACAACACGGGGTCCATTGGCCGTTGGCATGAGGCGATTTTGCCCCACGGACAGATGTCCGAACGACCAAAGGCGTATGCTTGTTGCGTCATTACAGACTAGTACAATGAAGTGTGCTTTCCTGTTACTATTCGCCATCTTCTCTGGCGCGCAAGCCTGGTCACAAGGCTCAATGCCCGACCTTTCGACGCCTGAAAGCACGATCATGGGCTTCGTCAACTCAATGAGATGGATGGACTTTCCCGAACTCGTTCCTTACGTATTCAAGGGTAAG
The DNA here is from genome assembly GCA_038328815.1 of Fimbriimonadales bacterium. GTDB lineage: Bacteria > Armatimonadota > Fimbriimonadia > Fimbriimonadales > Fimbriimonadaceae > JBBQMJ01. The sequence goes on from JBBQMJ010000272.1 coordinate 4,872, forward strand.
CCACATCCAAAATTGTCCATTGCCAAGCAGATAAAAAAGGACCTGGTGCCGTTCGTCTTCACAGTCTCAGGATTGCATTCGATTGTTAGTGGGGACCGCGCGGCTGTCGGATTTGACGTGCGACGGTTTGCGGGTTCCGACGCCGCCTTCCACGAGCATGTTGAAATGAGGTTTTACAAGGGCGGATGGCGAATCATTCCTATGGATCTGGATTCAGATAATGCGCAGCTTCCAACGACGCTGAGTGTCATCGCTCTGGCTGCATCGATGGTTTCAAACCCCAATCTCTTGATCGGAAATGTTGATCCGGGAAAACC
>JBBQMJ010000273.1:0-5178 GCA_038328815.1 Fimbriimonadales bacterium
CTGCTGCTCAAGTAGCTGTATTCCCACTTAGTCATCAGGAAAACCGTATCAATATCTTCATCCAGGCGCCGGTTTACCATTGCCATCTGGAATTCATACTCAAAGTCTGCTGTTGCACGAAGCCCACGCACGATCGAGTGCGCTCCAAGGGACCGTGCATATTGCACTAGCAACCCTTCGAATGACTCCACCCGGACATTCGCCAGATGCCCAACGCTGTCATTAAGAGCCTTGAGGCGGTTATCAAGCGAGAGTAGCGGTGTTTTCGAGCTGTTCGCTCCTACGGCGACCACGATCTTGTCAAACAGCTTAGACGCACGTTCGATTACATCCAGGTGTCCGAGCGTCGGGGGATCAAATGATCCGGGATAGATCGCAAGGCGGTGCATGCCGCTATCTTACTTGCCAATGGTTGGGTGTGGCGAATCAGTGGCCTCCCCAACCATTGGCCTAAGCCTAGTTCTTGTCGTACTTAAGGGCGAGCCTTAGCTGAGCGATCGCGGCGTCGCAGGCGTCCAAGGCTTCCTTACGATGCCCACCGAAATCGTGGGCCGCGTTCTGCATGTGAAGCTTCGCGTTTTCCAATGCCTTAATGGCCTTGCGAATCTCGGGATGCTTCTCACGCTTCTGCAATTGGGAGCCACCTTGGCTGCCCAGAGGCGCTTGCGCGGCTGTGCCGGTGGCCAAACCCGAAACCATGATCGCCGAAAGGCCGACGATCGTAAGAATGCTTTTCACGTTCATTGTCTTCTCCTGTTCAACTCGGCCGGAATACACTTAAATCCGACCGGCCTTGCCCGCCATGACGGGACTCGAGCGAAACAGTTCACTAAAACAGGTGAAGTACTAGAAGTTGCCACTTAGTTGGAGTTCCGTGAAGGGTGTGTTACGATAACCAACTGAAACGGTTCACCTATGAATTACGACGTAGCGATTATCGGAGGTGGACCAGCAGGAAGCACGGTCGCTTCGTTCTTACTCAAATACAACCCGGAACTCAATGTCGCAGTCTTCGAGCGCGAAAGATTCCCGCGTGACCATGTAGGCGAAAGCCAGCTTCCAGCCATTTCCTACATTCTCGATGAAATGGGGTGCTGGGAAAAGGTAGAAGCAGGCGGCTTCCCGATCAAGATTGGCGCCACATTTCGCTGGGGGACGAGCAAGGACCTATGGTTCTTCAACTTTCTGGGCTCGGACTTTGAAGAGGAACCGCGGCCAGCAAAGTTCGAAGGTCAGCGCAAATACACGGCACTTCAAGTCGATCGAGCAAGCTACGACCAAATACTACTGCGCCACGCTGAAGAGCTGGGTGCGCATGTCTTCGAAGAAACTGCTGTGTCCAAAGTCCATCGAAAAGGCGACAGCGTGACGAGCCTGGAACTTAAGAATGGGGAACAGGTCACCGCTCGGTGGTACGTGGATGCGACAGGCCACGTCGGCACCCTGAGAAGGGCAATGGGCGTTCCCGTCGAGTATCCGACGAACCTACAAAATGTCGCCTTTTGGGACTACTGGCAGCACGCGAAGTGGGCTGAGAAAGAAGGGACTACTGGCACCAGAGTCCAAGTGATGAGCCTCGGCTACGGGTGGATTTGGTTCATTCCACTTAGCGAAACCCGCACAAGTGTAGGGCTCGTTACACCCGCCGGATACTACAAAAACAGCGGGCTAAAGCCCGAGGAAATCTACGCAAAGGCGCTTGCAGACGAAGAACGAATCTCAGATCTTCTGGGGGGCGCGACAAGCGAAGGCAAATTCCAGGGGACCAAGGATTGGTCATTCCTGGCCGCCAGGCATTGTGGTGAAAACTGGTTCTTAGCAGGCGAGAGCTCCGGCTTTGCCGACCCAATCTTGGCCGCTGGCTTAACAATCACTCACACGGCCGCCCGAGAGGTCGCCTTCACGCTACTGGAACTCGACCGCGGCAAGCTGGATGGTGCTTGGCTACGAAACTCCTACGAGCGTCGCCTAAGCAAACGAATCCTCAACCACATTCGCTTTGCCGACTACTGGTATACGGCGAACACTCAGTTCAGCGAACTCAAAGAATTCACTCAGCAGATTGCGCAAGACAACGGCTTGCAAATGTCACCAGATGAGGCTTGGCGATGGCTCGCGCAGGGGGGCTTCATCGATGAAGACCTGTTCATCGGAAATGGGGGCATAGAAATAGCAGGGATTCGCGATTTCGCGGAGTTCCTGTATGGCGGCACGCCCGAATCGCCAATCAGCAAGAACAATGTCTTCAAACTCAACTTGACGGGGGCGTCCTGGCACTACCGCGCTATCTACTTACAAGGCGGAGTCCGCAATGACCCTGGTTACCTGAGGGGCAATAAGCTCCTACCGATAACTGGCGTCTTTGAATTTTGGGTTGAGGTCTTGCAGCGAGAGTCCAAACTCCCCAGGATCCTAGCCCTATGGAAGCAAGTTCGGGAACGCCACAAAGGCGACCCAGCATTCGCGTCCGAGATTAGCGCCCATATGCCGGCAGCCCTCGAAGCCATGATCTTCGACGGCTGGGTCGATGCCTCCTACGATCCAGACCTTCCACTGGTCCCCCTAACGTTCAAGCACACGAACCACATGACTGTGCGAAGCCATAAGTAGCCGCTTACTCCCGCTCGCTCAGCCTATAGGACGGAGGACATGGGAATCGGGTGTTAAGAACGCCAAATTGCCTAAATATGTTCGTTGAACTCATTTAGGTATAGTGAACGATATATTTTGAATCAAAAGGGGCCGCAATTAGGTGCCTGGTAAAAATACTTGATTTAAACAACCATAGTGAAATGATCGCTACAGACGATGTAGAGTGACCGATGTTGGCTTGGGCGAAGGATTGCCCGTTAGCGACGAGCAGGCACAGGAGGTGCCGGGTCTCAAATGTGGTCGTTTCGTGGGAAACGCCCTGAGAGACTTTCGCTCGAAGCTTGCCATTGGAGCATGGAGGCGAAAAGTGGAAATTTGGAATGGCATTAAATGCCGCGTGGAAACATGGTGGAACGCCGTGGCCGAGTGGGGAAAAACCCTGGTGGAGGACGCAGATAGCGTCCGCCCCCTCGTTTGTCTAAGAACTGCCTGTATCGTTGTTACGATTGGCGGGATCATGCAAGCGGAGGCAAGCATCTCCTACGTCAACTCTGAGTTGGCAATCAACCCCACCGACATGATTTCGTGGACTAAATTAGGGTTTGACGGATCAGTCCTCTTTAATCCCGCTGGTGGCGCATCGTCAAACGGTCTGCGTTTTACTGCGGCAAAGCCGTCGTCCGGCGCCATGCGTCTTGCCATGCAGAAGGTGAACGGCCGGTCCGAACTTTGTCTCGATACGCAGAACAGTACGAGCGTGTCGATCGAGTTTGAGAGGGCGGTCGCAGCAGCCGGCGCAGTTGTGGTGATGTCCTCTCCAGACTATGCGACGGTCACGGTTCGCGCATACGACGCAAATGGAGGATTGATCCTCCAAACGTCGGAAGGCCACAAAGCCGGCGCAATCGAAACAACCAAGTTCATGGGCGCAATCGCATCGAACAAAAACATTAAGACGCTTGAGTACTCCACAGATGCAGGCGTCATCTCTCTCGGCCACGTTGAGCTTCGCCCGTTCAACGCCGCCGACACTTATCCGACTGATTTGTCGAACTACTACATGAAGGCTTTGAGCGAAAAAGCCCTTCCCGTAGTGAGCGACCACATCTACAGTGTTCTGAAAAACTCCAACTTCGTATCACCGGAACCCAATGTCCTTAGAGGTTCAATCGGCGCAGAGGGTGCAAGGCTAGCTAGAAGCCCCGCCCACGCTGCAAGTTTCAAGCTCTATCCCGACGGCACTTTCGACTACACCCCCGCCAAGGACTTTCATGGTCGAGACGAGTTCATTTTCACCGGAACTGGCGACTACGGCCAGATTCAGTCCCTTCCCGGAAGAGCAAAGATCGACATCGAGTGGGTCAATAGCGCGCCTTCTTTCAGTGCAGGAACCGATCAAGTGTCTGAAGAAGATGCTGGACAGCAAACTGTAGTTCGATGGGCCACGGATTTCTCAGCAGGCGCTGAGGATGAAGATGCGGTCCAAAAACTAACCTGGATCGTAAATAACGACAATCCCAAGCTTTTCGCAGATCAGCCTCAGGTCGATGGGAAAGGAACACTCACGTACACGGCTGCCGAGCACGCCTTTGGCATCGCCCACCTAACCGTGTGGCTCAAGGATAATGGCGGCATTGACAACGGAGGCCTGGATACATCCAAGCCTGCTCACATCGTATTAGAAATCTCACCAACCGAACACAAACCTGTACTGGAACCCATGAAGGACCAGACCGTACTTGAAGGTTCTACACTTACAGTACAAGCTGTGGGCTCAACTCTGGATTACGGTAGACCCATCGTTTACACAATGGTAAATGCCCCCGAGGGCATGACCATCAACAACCTGACTGGCGACATCAAATGGACTCCTGGCAAAGAGGATGCCGGCAAGAGCTACGCGGTTACGATAAACGCGACAACTGGCCGAACTCAGGAAACTACGGACTCCCAAATAATGATCGTCAACGTAACGAAGCTAATAGCGCTGAGCCACTTCAGCGCGCCTGCCAAGGCCATGATAACGGCAAAGGCCCCGTTTCTAATATCGCGATCAGCTACGATGCCAATCAAACTCACAGTCGCCCTCCCCCCACGGGTCACATCGAGGCACCGTAGCCGGTACTGGGTCGAGTAAGGGCTCCCGACGCAGCAAGACGCCCCTTCGCTTCTCCTGGCGAAGGGGCGTCTTTGTGTTAGGCATGGCCAGAGCTATTTCTTCTTGGATGGCTTGAAGGTCATTGCAACCGAGTTCATGCAATAGCGAAGACCTGTTGGTTTGGGACCGTCATCGAACACATGTCCCAAATGCCCGCCACACCAAGCACATTCAACTTCAGTGCGCTCCATTCCAAGCGACATATCTTTCTTCTCGATGACATGGTCTTTGCCGATTGGCTGGTAGAAGCTAGGCCATCCCGTGCCCGAGTCGAACTTCGTCTTCGAACTGAACACCTCGTTCCCGCAGCCGGCGCACAAGTAGGTGCCGTCCGAGTGGTTGTCCCAGAACTTGCCCGTATAAGCATTCTCGGTTCCCTCGTGCCGCAGAACTTCGTAGGCTTGCGGACTTAATAGCTTCTTCCATTC
>JBBQMJ010000274.1:0-5145 GCA_038328815.1 Fimbriimonadales bacterium
CGACATGGAGTGGCAAATCCTCCATCTCCAGCAACCGGCCAAAGTCTCTCCCGGCTCCACCATGCCTAGCTTCGCAAAGCGAAGTACTGAGGAGCTCAAGGGATTGGCTTCTTACGTGCTAAGCAAGAAGTGAGCAAAGAGCGCCGCCTATAGGGGCGCTACCCGTGCGAAACCCTAGGCAACAAAGGGGACACCCTCGTTGTGATCTCGTAATTGATCGTCCTAAGGTGGTCCGCCATTTCCTCCGCCGTAATCCGCTCCGAACCCTGAGCCCCTAACAACACAACCTCGTCTTCCGCCTTCGCCTCGGGCACTGAAGACAAATCAACCACGAACATGTTCATCGCTACGCGGCCCAAAACGGCGCACCTTTTTCCGCCAACCAACACATGCCCTACGTTAGATAGCCCCCGGTCAAACCCGTCGCTGTAACCCTGTGGCACAACACCAACCCGCATCGAACACGGCGTAATATAGGTCAAGCCATAGCTGACCGGGTGCCCCAAAGGAAGCGTCTTGACCTGGGCCAAATGGCTAACCCAGCGCATGGCTGGCTTCAATCCCAATGCCTGAAACGCAAGCGCCAGTGGCTCAGATGGATAGAGCCCATATAATCCGATGCCAAGCCGAACCAGATCATTCTCAACACCGGATTGTTCATAAGTCATGAGCCCGGAAGTCGCCGAGAAGTGGCGGCCAACGCCCGGATAAGCGGCGCGAACCTTAGCCAGGCAGTCTTCGAACACCGCAACCTGAGCCAGTAAATGCGTCTCATCGGTCGTATCCTCAATGTTGGCAAAATGAGCGTAAGCCGCGACCACGTCAATATCAGGGCAATCCTTCAGCGCGGCAAGGACGCAATCCACTTCAGTCGGCAACACGCCTTGCCGGCCAAGAAGAGCGTCAATCTTCAAATGGACTTTAGCGGCTCTTCCCAGCTCCGCAGAGGCTTCCTGTATGGCATCAAGCCGTTCCAGGTCGTAGATGGCTATCTCGGCCCGCAGCTCCAATGCCTCGCGAATGTTGCCCAAAGGCACGTAGCCAAGCACCAACGCAGGTGAACTGGTCAAAGTTCGAAGAGCCCGGAGTTCGTCGATATCGTCGACTTGAAAGTAATCGACATGGCCATCAAGGGCTTGCACAACTTCTCGGAGTCCATGCCCGTAGGCGTTCCCCTTAACGACCGCGGCAACCTTAGCCTTCGACCGAATAATCCCCTTTAGCGCAGCCAAGTTATGGCTCAGCGCGGCGCCGTCAACCTGAATTTCAGACAGGTTGCTCAAATGCAGACCAGCTCCAGGTTCACGGCCTCTCCCGTAAGGCGTTGCGCAAGTTCAAAATAACTGGTTGTCAGGTCAGTAACGCAATACCGCCGTTCGCCGCTGCGGCCAAGCTTTGTTTCAGTCTCGGGATGCCTGTTTAGATAGTCAGCGAGCTTGTCTGGAACAACTTCGTCTTGGGAAATCACAGGCACATCGACCAAAGCTCTAACCTGATCCTTGATCAAGCAGTAGTGGGTGCACCCCAAAATGATGCTTCCCACCCCACTTAGATCCGCTAGATAGTCTCGCAAAACCGGCTCAACATACTTGAGGCCATCATTTTCGACCAGGGGCACCAATAGCGGGGTCGCCTTCTGAATCACGTCAGCTTCCGGATTCAGCCGCTTTATTTCTCTTTCATACGAGCCGGATTCAACGGTGGCCGATGTTGCAATCACGCCAATTGGGCCCTTAGAGGCCAATTCGACAGCCGCTTCGGCGGCCGGTATGAGCACGCCCAAAACCTTTCTATCGGGTTGGTGTCGCGGCAAATACTCCTGCTGGCTCTTGCGCAAAGCTTCGGCCGAGGCTGTGTTACATGCGATGATCACGAGCTGGCAATCCTGGGCGAAAAGGTAGTCAAGCGCTTGAGAGGTGAATTCGTGGATGACTTCCTGCGACCGGTTGCCGTAAGGCACCCGCTTGGTATCGCCAAGGTAGATGTAGCTGTACTGAGGAAGCCGCCAAATGATGGACAGCGCTATCGTCAATCCGCCAAGCCCGGAATCGAAGATGCCAATTCGCATACTTCCTCCATTGTGAACAACGCACGGCACAAGACACCGGAAGTGTGCTTTGGCGGGCGGAAAAGCCGGAAAGGCGGCAGAACGAGGCTGTTTAATTGTGCCGCCTGCCCTCGGATCGTCATCCCGACCGTAGCAATAAAAAGCGAAGCAGAGGGACCGGTTTTGGTCACGCCGCGCTCTGGTAAAAACGCCGCGCTCTCTATAGCCACGAAGCGTAAAATGAAACAGCCACGTACCATCCCCCGCCTGCTCGCTCGCTCCCCACCTAGCGCTGAGATTTCTCCCAATTAAGCGGACATGTCCAGAGTGACCCGGAGAATTCCAAAACCGTCTGAATCCTCAATATGTCCCCCCCAAATCTTCTTCCAGCCCTTCTAGTCCTTATCAAGGAAACCTTTGAGGGAATTCCACCCGGTGAAAGTGGCACCTGGTTCGTGCAGGGAAAGGAGGGTCTCTTCGACGCCCTCGACACCACGACTGCGAAGCAAGCGTCCAGAAAGCCATCGCCACAAGGCAGTTCCATAGCCGCCCACGTCAACCACATCCGTTATGCCCTGCAACTCGCCAACAGCGAAGCCGGAGGAGACAAACCTGAAGGCACTTGGGAGTCAAGCTGGGACATCCAGGCAATGAGCGATGATGAATGGACCGCGGCCAATCACGACATCCGACGGGAATATGAGATCTTCAGCCTGTGGCTTAATAGCAACCAAGATTGGAGCGACGAGGACACGAAAATTTACGCCCTTTCCATCCTGCCGCACATGGCTTATCACTTAGGCGCGATAAGGCAAGTAATGAAGATGTGAGAGGTGAAATGTGATGGGTGAAAGGTCCGGCTCTTCACCTTTCACTTTTCACCTTTCACCTTTCACTTTTTCAACTAGCCAGGCTTTCCGGCCGCCAATATATCTTCCTCGGCCGCCTTCTTTGCGACATGCTTCTCTAGGGCTGCTTTCTTCCGCTCTTCGGGGCTAAGCATTAGGTTGCGTTGCAGTTCGTAGGCGTCCTCTTCCGTCGTCCATTGGACGTTCCAAACGAGCTTCATCTTCTCAAGCATTCGAAGCAGATTCGCGGAAGGATCTAACTGGCCCTTAAACATGCCGTGGTTCGCGGAAATCTTTCGCGCGTGGTGGTTGTTGTGGTTCGTCTCGCCCCATGACATGTAGGCGAACATCCAGCTGATCTTGTGGCCCCAGAACCCATCGAGCCAGAAGTTGGTGCTGAGGTCGCCGGTCTGGAAGTCCTGCTTGCCGAACTTGTGGCAGCCCGCATTCACCCAGTAGGTTGTGTAGTTGGCCAAGAAAATGGCAAGGCCGCCGCCATAAATGAGGCCACGGTAAGCGCCAAACCCGGTTGCCCACCCAATCAGCGAAGGAACGATGAGCCCGAAAGCCAGCCACACGAAAAACGTGTTGCTGAAAAACATGATCATCTTGTCGTTCGAGAACTGCGGGAAGGTTTTTCGATCAAAGAGCAGGGCCCTTAGCCAGCCAATGTAAGCGTGCCAAAAGCCGTGGCGCGGGCTATGCAGGTCCTCGTCCTCATCCGAGTAGATGTGGTGGTGGTGGTGGTCGGAAAGCCAGTTGACCATCTTGCCCTGCGCCGTCGTGCAGCCAAGCATGTAGATGAATGCCTTGATCGCCGGATAGGTCTGGTAAGACGGGTGCGTACCCTGCCGGTGGAAGCCCAACGAGATGCCGAGCAAACGCGCCTTAGCCCCGAAGATCGTGAAGAATGCAGCCGTCGCGACGAACGCAAGGCTCGAATTAAGGCCATGTGGCGGATGCATGATCAGGTCGGCTATTCCGGCAAAAATAGCCAGCACCGGGGCGAAGATAATGATATCCGTCACGATCTGGTGGCCGATCGGCTTTCTCTTCAGTTCTGAGGCTAATTGATCTGCTTTGGCGGTAGACACTAGCTTGATAATACTCTCGTTGAGCCTAACCCGTTCGCCCAGCTAGGTCGTCAAACCCACTCAAAACGGCCCCTTTCGAACCCTCGCGGGCTACTTAACGGCGGGCTTGCGCGAAACGTACACAAAATCCGCAATACCGCGGGCCAATTCGACTTGCGAATCTGACTCGACCATCACCAAATTCACGCCCTTTCCTGCCTTGCGCCGGTCAATTCGATAGTTGATACCTTGTCCGTACATCATGTGCCCCGAGCCAGCAATGACGACGAAGACGGTTTGGGGAGTAGTTGCCGTGCAATGCAAATACTTAATCGCGGTATCGGCCATTCCCTCGTCCCAAAGCACCTGCGCGCCGTACATGCTGTCGGGATTCATGCCGGGCATGTTGTGCGGCCCGACCATGGCATCGAATACCTGCCGGTGTGTTTTGTTGCCCAGAAAGAGGCTTTCCGGTAATTGCATCCGGGCGCTGACCGGAAGGCTGTTAAAACCTGTCTTGCCAACGGTCCGCACCCAAGCCCTGGGGACATTTAGCCCCACCACGGGCAAATGGTGCTCGCGGGCAACTTCAAATACCGGCTTGTAGAACTTGTAGTCATATCCCCACTGTCCTTTCCAGTCGCTCTGATCTAAGAACTGGTCCTCTGTCAACGCCCCCGTCGACCACTTATCCAGCACATCCTGCTTGGGCCGCGTGTACATTTCCATGCCCACGATAACCTGTCGTTTGGCGGCGTCAAGCGCATGCACAACATCTGCTTCCATTTGCTGATGGGTCGCAGTAGCGTGTTGCTCACCTAGGAAGACAAATTGTTTTCCGTCGGCCGCCTCGACTACATCGGACAAAGTGCAAAGCCTGTTGTTGCGAAGGTCCCAGAGCTGGCCCGGCTGAACAATGGCCGTGCCATGCCGACCGATATTAAGCCGATTAGGATCAACTTCAGCTGCTTGAAGAACGCGAACAAGAGAAAGAGCAAGAAACGCGGGCATATTCGAGTCTTACCCGGCTTTGCAACTCCAATGTCGCGCATGGTTGGACGTTGATGAATCGGCCTCAATTGAACTCAGTCACGTTACATGGAGTGACACTGAAAACGAACGTGATACGCGCAATAAGTAGCCCTTACTGCGATGCAACGCGGTCCCGATTGTTAAG
>JBBQMJ010000275.1:0-5133 GCA_038328815.1 Fimbriimonadales bacterium
TATCTCGCAACGCTGCGAGCCGACCGAGAGACGTTAGAGTCAACGATCAACTCTCAAATGAAGATTCTTCGAGCGGACCCTGTGCGCGCGAACGATGACTTATTAGAAAGGCACTGCTCGCTGCTAGACGTCCTCATTGGAGAGACAGAAGCGGCGATGCTGCAAATCCCAGCGGATTAGCGGCCCAGCCCAAGCGCAGCCTCATAGGCCTTCGCCATCTTCCTCATGCTGAAGTTCTTCTCGGCGAAGGCTTTTGCCTTAGCGCCTAAGAGTTTAAGGACGTCTTCATCGTTGATGAGGAAATCGAGCTTTTCGGCTAGTTCCTGCGGCTTATCAACAGGTACAAGCAGCCCGGTCTCGCCATCCAAGACGGCAAACCGAGTTCCGCCGACATCGCATGCGATGCTCGGTACGCCCCAAGCGCCGACCTCAATGTAGTGGAAACCAAAACCTTCGGTCTGAGCCATTGAGGCATAGACGTCCAAGCAGGAATAAAGCATGCCTGGATCATCAAGAGGGCCAATGAATTTGTTCTGGCTTGGCAGAAGTTGCGCTGCCAGCGGCTCAAGACGGCTTCGCTCGGGCCCGTCACCTGCGACCACCAAGAAACCGCGTTTCTTGAATTCCTTTGATTCCGCACACGCTCGGATGACTTGATCGATCCGCTTATCCTGAGTCAGCTTTGTATGGGCGCCAACGATGAAAGCGTCTTTGGGCAGACGCAAAGACGACCGGGCCGCCAATTTGTCCGGTGCATCTTCCGGAACTTCAATCCCCATCGGAATCATCAGGAGCTTCTTCTCGGGGATGCCAGTTCCCAAAATGCTGGCCTCCAGTGCCTGAGAAGTTACTGCGACCCAATCGATGCTCTTCGCAATAGACTTGTTGCTCGTAGACCAAGACTTCGCCAGCGATTCCGCCGCAGCAGCTTGATGAACTGAGACAACGACCTTGCGGACTCCCGCCATCCGGCATGCTTTCACATCCGAGTAGGAAATGGCCGTGTTGGGATAGTGAAGGTTCACCGCCGACGGGTTGTAAGAGCGAATCTTGTGGGCCAGGCTAAGTATTGAAGTTGGGACGAGCGCCCGTGACGAAGGATTGATGTGAATGGAAGTCGCGACCGGAAGCTTCGCCTTTGAATACCAACTGAGCATTTCACGCCGTCGAACCGGCTCGCTGACCAGGGTTTGCACAGAGTGCCCCATCGCCTTCATCTGCTTAGTGAGCTGAAAGGCGGTGTGTTCGCAGCTGCCAACGCCGGAAGCTGCGCAAATCACAAGGAGCTGAGTCTTCATTGGGGAGAGGCGATGCCTATCGTATGATATTCCAGCCCGGCTTTTGCTGCAAGCGAGGCCGTGTAAGCACGCCTAGCGTCAAAGAGCAGCTTGCCCGTCATCCGCTTCGCCATTCGGCTCAAATCGAGCTGCTTAAATTCATTCCACTCAGTGACGAGGATTAGGGCATCCGCCTTCTCGGCTACATCGTACGGGCTCTCGGTGTAGGTGATGTCTGGGAAAAAGTGCTTTGTATTCTCCATCGCAACGGGATCGTAGGCCTGAACCTTCGCGCCCTGCTTTAGGGCGTGCTCAATGATGATGAGCGAGCGGGCGTCACGCATGTCGTCGGTGTTCGGCTTGAACGCAAGGCCAAGAAGCCCAATTGTCTTGCCCTTGAGCCCGCATAACCTGTCTTCGATACGCTTCAGGAAGTGAACGGACTGACTGTCGTTAATTTCGTTGACTGCCTTGAGGAGCTCAAAGTCGTAGCCGAACCGATCGGCGGTCTTGATCAGCCCCTGCACATCCTTGGGTAGGCAACTGCCACCCCAACCAAGTCCCGCATTTAAGAATTGGTTTCCAATGCGGTTATCCGCGCCCATGCCCTTAGCCACATCTCCTACGTCCGCGCCGCAAGATTCACAAAGGCGGCTGATCGCGTTGATATAGCTGATCTTCATCGCTAAGAAACTGTTGCTTGCGTACTTGATAAGCTCGGCGCTGTTAAGGTCGGTGACGAAGACCGGTTTGTCCAGCGGGGCGTAAAGCTCTATCAGCTTCTGGGCAGCCTCATTCTTCTTCGTGCCAATAACAATGCGATCTGGCTCTAAAGTGTCGCGGATGGCAGTGCCTTCACGGAGGAACTCTGGGTTGCTGACAACGTCAAAAAGACTCTCGTCGGCTCCGTTCTCCTTGAGGATATTGGCGACTAGATCGCCGGAACCCACGGGGACAGTCGACTTGTTAACCACCACGGTGTACTTATCAATGCCCTTGGCAATCCCCGCCGCGACAGCCCTCACTGCTCTCAAGTCAGGCGCGCCGTCTTCGCCGGGAGGTGTGCCAACAGCGATGAACACCATCTCGCTCTTGCGGGTAGCGTCTTCAATGGAGTCGCTGATCGTAAGAAACCCGTCCTCAAGACCTTTCTTGAGCATCTCTTCGATTCCCGGTTCGTAAATGGGCGGAATACCGTTGCGCAGTTTCGCCAGCTTGTCCGGGTCGTTGTCAACGCATATTACATCGTTGCCAAGATGAGCCATCACGACTCCAGTCACTAAGCCAACGTATCCGGTTCCTACTACAGCAATCTTCATCTTTTCAGCCAAATATCCGAAGCAAGTTAGGTTCCAGAATACTCACTGAGCGCAAAACAGGTACTGAGTGACGCCTGGATGCTGTCTGTCATTCCGAACTCCGTGTGAGGAATCTCGATGTCAATGCTAATTGCTCCTGGGTTGGCTCAAGTTTTCTGATTAGCTCCTCCCACGGGATCTCACACAGAGCTCGAATCACTGTTCTAAGGATTGGCCGTCTGCCATGACCCGGACGCAAGTCCGAACCATCCGGCGACTACGCCTGGCTCCGACTACGGCAACGTGACTTGGCTTGAATCGCCAAGAACCAGCTGCATCGTCTTCGGAAGTCCTGCCGCATGCCCAACCTTGGCCCCTCGCCCAATCAGCGAGGCCTCAATCCTAGCCCCAGGACGAATAAGCTCGCAGTCCTGCAGCACGATCGAATACTCAATCTCTGTGTCGCAAACCAGGGTTCCGGAATCAATCGCCGTAAACGGCCCAACGTAGCTGTTCTCAATACGACAGCCAGCACCGATCACCACCGGTCCGCGGATCACGCTGTTCACAACCGAAGACCCCGCCGCCAAGCAAACGCGCCCCTCAATCTTCGACGCCTCATCAACCGTCCCCTGCACATCCCGCGGCATGTCTTCAAGAATCAGCCGGTTAGCCTCCAACATCGCCTCAACCGTCCCCGTATCCTTCCACCAGCCATCGACGATGTGCGAGTGAACATTGAGCCCAGCATCAACCAGCGACTGGATAGCATCCGTAATCTCATACTCCCCGCGAGCGCTGGGCTTCAACCTGGCAATGTGATCATGGATGGTGCTTCGAAACAGGTAAACGCCGACCAATGCAAGGTTCGACTTGGGGTCCTTTGGCTTTTCCTGAAGCCGCGAAACCTTGCCATCGGTGAGTTCTGCCACGCCAAAGTCGGATGGATTGGGAACTGGCGTCAAAAGAATGGTCGCAGCAACAGCAGGATCCTTGAACTCAGAGACCAAGTCGTTGAGGCTCGATTTGATCATGTTGTCTCCCAAATACATGATAAAGTCGTCATCGCCCAGAAAGTCCTTGGCCGTAGACACCGCATGCGCCAAACCCAGCGGATCAGGCTGTGGAATGTAAGTCACCTTGATCCCAAACCGAGACCCATCCCCCACGCACTCCTCGATCGCCTTGGCTGTGTCGGCGACGATGATGCCGAAGTCCTTCACACCTGCTGCCGCAATGGCTTCGATGCCGTATTCAATGACCGGCTTGTTCGCCACCGGGACCAATTGCTTGGCCATGGAGTAAGTGATGGGCCGAAGCCGGGTGCCTTTGCCGCCTGCGAGGATAAGAGCTTTCATAGATCGGATTGGAGTCTACCGGTTGGGGTGTTAAAGGACGGAGATTGCTTTCAACGACTGGCGTTCCGGCGTGACTTCAGGCCTTCGGCTTTCGCCAAAACCGATACCGCGCCAGCGTGAAAAACGCGTGAGGTGCATCGGTCCACCTAATCTTTTTCCCTTCCATCGTCGTTCTCGCCGTATATGAGATGGGCACTTCCAATATATGGTTACCCATGCGAATAGCTTTCGCCGTCGCCTCCGGGCAGAACTCAAATCGCTTGCACTGCAAATCCATCCCCTGGATCACATCGAGCTTAAAGGCCTTATAGCAAGTAGCCTCATCGGTCATACGACGAAAATACAACAACCGCACCGCCCAGGCCAGCAGGATATTCACAAGCTTGTTAGGAACCGCCATCGACTTCGGCATCCCATGCGCGAAGCGGGTTCCGTAGACCACCGTTTCCTTGCCGTCAAGAATCGGCTGAACCACAGAGGGAATCTCCTCGGGAAGGTATTCCAAGTCAGCGTCCTGAATGATGACGACACTACCAGTCGCCTGGGCCAACCCGCGAACGATGGCGGCTCCTTTGCCTTGTCGCTTCTCGTTGTGGATAGCGACAATTCGGCCCGCGAAGCTCTTCATGATCTCGGCCGTTTTGTCGCTACTGCCATCGTCGATGACGATGACTTCCACCCTCATGGGAATGGCAAGGACGCGCTCAATGACTTGACGAATACTGTCCTCTTCGTTAAGCGCAGGCACAAGAACGGATATCTCGGGCGTTTCCTTGGGGTCCTTCTCTTGCATCCTTATTCCGTAACGCTTCGCTGCGCGCGTTTGCTCCCTGGGCATCAGGTTTCGTGCCAGGACCCACTATTGTGACCCGATAGAGGCTTTCGGGGATAGTCGCCAACGAAAGGTGGCACTCAATCCTTGCCTGATGTCCGACGAAGCCAAGAAAGGACCTTGGAAGAGGATGTTGTACTGCACAAGTTGACCGCTATTGTCATCCCGACCGGAGCAAAGGCGAAGTCGAGGGACCGGTATTGGTCGCGCCGCGCCATGGTGATAACGCGGCGTTTGTGCACTCCACCGCTCAGATTCAGGATAACCCAAACCAGCCACAAGCCATACGCCGGTTACTCGTTCGGCTCTAACCGACTTACAATCTTGCGTACCTCTTGCGACCGGTCTTTCTGGCAAATCAAAACGCC
>JBBQMJ010000276.1:0-5133 GCA_038328815.1 Fimbriimonadales bacterium
AGCTTGGTGGGCACCTAAAGGTTCCTCAGACCAAGCGATTGATTGAACACCTTGCCAGCGAGAAGGTGGGTTCGCCCGTCGTCGCGCGAATCATCGATGGCGTCACTCAGCAGGACTGGGAGATGGCCAAGCGCAAGGACGCAGAGGCTCGCCGCATGCAAGAGCAGGCGATGACCAAAATGCGCGCTGAGCTTGAAGCCAAGCAGTCTTGGGAAGGCGTCTATGATCAGCTAAGCCGCAGGTACGCCGCTGTACCTAATAAATCCTTGCCACAGAATAGGGCGCGGTTTTACGAAGAAGCGGTCGAACTCATTGCCGAGGCGCGAAAAAGTCAGGCTGAATGGGATGACCTTGGCGAACGCAACTTTGCGCGGTGCCTTGAACGGCTCACCCAGTACGCCGAAGTGCCAAGCACCATCGTGGCGATCGACGTCTTGAAGCGCGCTGGCGAGCTCTGATGGCTGAAGCTGTCGTTCTCGGATCGGGCACCAGCAATGGGGTTCCGATGTTGGGCTGGGAATATCCAGAGGGCTACCTCGATAATCCTAAGAACAACCGAACGAGAAGTTCGTTGGCGCTTCTCGGTCCAACCGGAAACGTCCTAATAGACTGCTCACCCGAACTTCGAATCCAGGCTACTCGGGAGCATATCTATCGCTTCGATGCCACGGTTATTACCCACTCGCATGCCGACCACATCATGGGGATGGATGACCTTCGATCTATTTGCATCCTGACGAAGAAGCCGATGGACGTCTACACATTGCCCCAATATCAGGAGGACGTTAAGCGGATTTATCCATATGCTTTTTGGGAGTTCCCGCCTGGGATTGAAGTGCCGCGGTTTGACCTTCACGATGTGCCAGAAGATTTGGAGGTCGGTGGCTTAAGGCTGCAGATGTTCACGGTCATCCACGGAGCCATCCCGGTGGTCGCCTTCAGGGTCAACGACTTCGCCTACCTAACCGATGTGAGCGAGATCCCCGAAAGCGCAATGCCTTTTCTTCGGGGGCTCGATACTCTGATCTTGGATGCTGTACGGCTAAAGCCCCATCCCAACCACTTCCATTTCGCCAAGGCTGTTGAAGTCGCTGAGTCCCTCAAGGCCCGAGTTACTTACTTCACGCACCTCAGCCATGACTATGATCACGACGTCACAGAGAGTCAGATGCCGAGCCATTTGAGGCTGGCTTACGACGGCCTTCGCATTCCCCTTTAGGGTTCCACCCTCGAAAAGTTAACAACATTTGTTAGGAATTACCCTGAGGTTATGTGTGGATCAGCCAGTATATATATGGAATCCCCTAATAAGAGGGGAAAGTTGAGAGATAATACAGCGGGAAAGCTAGTTAGCGGGGGTGCGGCGTTGATCGCATTATTTGCTGGCGTGTTAGCCCATGTCGATCCACTCGCTTGCGTAGGCCGTGCCGCTCTAGCGTTCCTGCTGGGGGGAATCGGATACCAGGTGTGGTACGTACTTGTTACGTCCCAAACCTCTACGAATCGGTTGATCATTGGGGCGACTGGGCTTACGAGAAGCGAGGAAAGCGATAGCAAGGCCGCCTGAGGAAAGGACAACGAATTATGCCGCTTACGCCAGAGCATCTGAAGAAGGCTTGGGTCGACTTCAAAGTTTATAAGCATCCTGAGGCTCGCGCCGAGCTCATTAACCACTATTCTTATTTGGTTAAGATCACGGCCGGTCGGCTAGTTACCAGTCTGCCAGGCGGACTAGACCGAGAGGACCTGGTCGGCTCGGGCGTTATTGGCCTTATCAAGAGTGTCGATCAGTTTGATCCGACGCGAGACGTCAAATTCGAAACCTACGCCATCGCTCTTATTCGTGGCGCCATTTTAGAAATGCTCCGAGACGAGGACTGGGTTCCTCGATCCATCCGTGAGAAGCTGAAGCTCCTTGACCGCACAGTTCTCATGATGGAAACCAAGCTGGGCCGTCCGGCTACCGAGCATGAACTCGCTGAGACCATGGGTATAAGCGTGGTCGAAGTCAATGAATTGATGGTGCGAATGGGCCGCACCAACGTTTACAGCCTTGACGACATCCTGGGCGGCGGAGACAGCGATGACCACATCCACTTCGTTGAGCTGATCGTCGATGAGAACGCTTCCCCTTCCGGCGAAATGGAAGGCAAAGAGATTCGGCGCATCCTTGCGGCAGGCGTCGACAAACTCCCCGAACGAGAGCGCTTAGTTGTGGCTTTGTACTATTTTGAGGGTTTGACCTTTAAAGAAATTGGCAAGGTCCTTGGCGTTAGCGAGTCACGAGTTTATCAATTGCACACCCAAGCCATGACGCGCCTGCGCACGTTCATGAAGGCTGAGGGCGGGGTACAGGCCCGCTAGACAAAATGGGCGAGATTGACCGAGTCCAGCGGATTGCTGCGCCCGTACCCGTTGATTCGGGTCGCGTGCACAAGGCCGATGAGGCTCGCGATGGCCGCCAACAGCACCATCCTCAACAAGAGGCCGACATCATTGAGTTGACGGCTGAGGTTGAGGAAGCTCCAACGTCCGCGCCTGTTCAGGCCGCAGATGACGAAGGGCATCTTGATATAGCTGTTTAGGATGCGCTTAGCGTGGCTTGGCAATTGCTTTGCATAGCTAGGATTCCGTGTGCGTATGCGGTATGCGGTATGCAGCGATGTGTGTGGCAGCCCAGCTCGTAAATCCACGCTAAGTCTCCCCTGAGTTCAGCTCCAATGGCACTAATCTTGAATGCTATGCGTTAAGAGGGCTATTGGCTGGCCTGGGTAAGATTCAGCCACACGATTTAGAAGGGAGCATCATTTGAATCTAAAAGCACGTTATTCGTTGAGCACTTTGGCGCTTATTGGCGCCATGGTTTGTTTTGGAGCAGTTGGTTGTGGTAACCGGGGTGGCGGAAGCAGTAGCGGAGACCTTGCCACGGTAGATGGCGAAGCCATCACCATGGACGACTTCCACAAGTTTCTTGAGATCAAGCCGAACGCGAAGGTTATTGACAACACAGGGCGAGTCGCCACTGCAAATATCGCGCAGACTCTCGGCTATCAAGCGATGGACGACCTGATCCGTCAAACCGTTATTCGCCACTTGGCCAAGGACGAGGGAGTCTATCCCACGGACGCAGATGTCCTTAAGGAGTTGGAATTCCAGAAGAAGCGCAATCCAAACTTCCTGCGCCAAGTTCAACAGCAGGGTCTTACGGTCGAACAAATCAAGAACACGCTTAGCCTGCAGCTAGTCGTTGAGAGGCTACTGACAAAGGGCATCACTGTCACGCCATCTGAGGTAGACGCCTATATCAAGGACAACCCCGACCAATTCAAAGAGCCAGAAACCGCCGATCTTGATTGGGTAGTTGTGCAGAGCGAGGAAGAGAAGAAACAGGTGGATACCGAGCTTGCAAGCGGACAAAGGTTCGTTGAAGTCGCCAAGCGCTATTCCAAGGCCGAGGGTGCGCGCCAAATGCAGGGCAAGTTCCCTCAGCGCAACGTGAACTCCTTCTCACCCGAGCTCAAGGGTGTGATCGAAAAGACTCCTGAGTTGAAGGCGACCGATTGGCAGAAGAACGGTGGCGTCTGGGCAAAATGGTTTGTCGAAAAGAAGACCCCTTCCAAACCGCTGGTCATTGATGACACGATGAAAGAGTACGTTCGAAGGCAACTCGCCATCCAGCGAGGAAACGCGGCCAACGACTTGGATAAGCGCGTCGCAGCGAAGCTGAAGGACAGCAAAATTGACATCAAGATGCCTGCCTACCAACCCCTTTGGAAGGAAGCGATGGACAATTTGAACACGTCCATGGGTGCGGGCTCAGCGCCGAGCACGTCTACCTCTTCTGCGCCGACAACTTCGACGCCGGCAACGACGACCGGCAAGTAAGACCGTTCGCTGAAAGGCCCTGGACGATGTCGTCCAGGGCCTTATTTATTGCGCAAGCTATCCCTGCGTCCGAAGTACTAGGCGGTCCAAATATAAGGGTCGGCGTCGGTGATGATCCGGCCGTGCTCTTTCTTCGCCTCAATCAAATACTCGGGCAAGGTAAAGGCTGCCTGGTGGAACCTTGGCGTGTAATAGCGATTGCTTACGCCTCGTGCTTCGAAGCGCTTCGCGATCTCCTCCATGGTTAGGGCCAGAGGATCGTACTTCTTGCTCGCAAGCATAAAGCCCCAGGGCATCATGAAGGAGGTGACGATCCCGAAGTAGCCCGCGACATAGGGGAAGACATCGGTCATGCTCTTAAGCGTCTCTTCACAGGCAACGAAGAGGTAGGGATAGTTTTCGTTTGCGCAGCCTGCCTGCATAGCAAACACGCCGTCATCGCTCATCGCGTCCGCGCAAATTCGGTAGTACTCTTCCGTGAACAGGAATTGTGCAGGACCGTCACCGTGGGGGTTAGGCAAATCGCTAAGGATGACGTCGAAGTTCGCGCCCCTGTGATCCTTTAACCACTGGCGGGCGTCGGTATGGACCATTGTCGTTCGGGGATCGTCGAACGCGCCTTGATGCCATTCGGGCATGTGGACCTTGACCATCTCGATGAGCTCTTCATCGATGTCGACCATCGTGGCTGACTCAACCGTATTGTGCTTTAGCGCCTCTCGAAGAGTGGCGCCTTCACCGCCGCCGCACACGCACACCTTCTTGGGGTTTGGGTGCAGGGTCATGGCGGGTTGGCTCATGCACTCGTGAAAAACATACTCGTCCATTGCCGATGTCTGGATGTTGTAATCGAGGAAGAGAGATTTGCCGAACCGAGGGACTTCAGCGATTTGGTAGGTCTGATACTTGGTCTTGCCCTCTAGGAGCATCTTCTCGACGCTAAAGAACCAGGTGACGGCAGTGGTGTGCGTTTCCGCGATGGACATTCCGGTGGCTTGGCTTAACATTTTCGTGATTGATCCGGGCACGAGCGAATCTAGTCGCAAGGCCACGGGGAGGAACCATTTTACTCGTTTTAGGTCGAATAGTTTCGAGCCTTGTTGCTGCAGGATGATGCGCCATCGCGTTTCCAGAGCGACGGTGGACGTAGAAACGACAGGCAAGTATCCTTTGAGGCGCAGCAATGTTGACCACACCATTTTTTAATTTCCCCATCCGTTCCACCAAGCTGTCGTTTTCAGTTGAAGT
>JBBQMJ010000277.1:0-5106 GCA_038328815.1 Fimbriimonadales bacterium
ACTGACCATCGGGTCGATTTGCGTTGTATCTAGTCTGGCGAGCAACTGGCCCTTGGTGACTTTGGAGCCAACGTAGTAGGGCATCCAGACGATGGCTCCGCTGACCCGCGTCACAACCGCTTGCTCGACAAAGCCCACCGCCTGGCCCGTGTAGGTGACGCTTGCCGTGAACGGCTTCCTTTCGACTTTGATTAGGGTAACCGGTAGATTCCCCTCCGGTGCAGGGGCGTTCATGGCCATGCCTTGTGCCTCTAACGGAGTCATTGAGCCCGGACGGCGCTTGGTGTTAATAGCCCAAACCGCGACTGCCAAGGCAGCGCCAAGGAGCAGAACCGACCAGAAAACCTGCCGATTGAAGATTGTGTGCCAACTAAGCTTCTGTCCAGATCGGCGGACTTGCCAAACAATGAATGCCGCGCATGCGATTATCAGCACCCAAATGATCAGGGAACCGGAGGAAGATTGAGCGCCGACGCCTGCGCTCGTATCGTCTCCTGTCTGCAAAGAGACTTTGCCTTGGGAACTCCCTAGTGGGCTGGAGATTGAAAGAGTGACGTCATAAGCCCCGCCCATCCCAAAGACTGCGGGAGCGGTGTAAGAGCCGGGCTTGTCCGCCGGAGCAGCGGTCTCTTCCCGTTCACCCATCTGCATCTCTGGCATCTGTGCGAGAACCTTCACGGTCGCGCCGGATACTGGCTTGCCCGCAGAGTCCGTGATGGCAATCAAGAGCTTCGCGCGCCCTACGGGAACCACTGCTGGGTCAGTTCGAACATCGAACTTAAAAGGACCCGCACTGCCCTGTACTGCGAATGAGACAGCGGCGAGAAGGGCGAGGATGATGGATAAGACTGATTTCATAGGGAGCCTCCAGCGGCACGATTGAGCTGTGCTGCCGCGAGTGATTGATCGTATAGCGCTTGGGCAAAGTCAGCCTTGGCGCGAATGAACGACTCAAGCGCATCAAGCTGTTCAAGGAGAATGCTCTTGCCCGCCTTCACCCTAAGTTGCATGACCTCGTATGTGGACTGGGCGGCCTGAACAGAGGCCTCGGCAGAAAGCGCGTTCGATCTTGCGGTTTGCACGTCGAGCCATGCTTGACGAACTTCCTTTTCGACCGTTAGCTCGGCCTGCCTCTGCTGCGCCTCGGCCTTTGCACGCATCGATTTCGCTTGAGAAACCTCCGCATTAATCCTGCCGCTATCGAATAGCGGAAAACTGAGTGTGAGGCCGGTGGTGACGCCACCAATATCGCTTCGGTCCGTCTTGTCGCCCATCACGAATCCATACAGGTTTGGCAATCGTTGCCCTGCCGCAGCGGTGACTTCCGCATAAGCCGACTCGACGCGAGCCTTTGCCGCTAGCACCATTCCTCGACTAGCTTTTGCCCTGCCTATGTAGTCCGCGAGCTTGTCAAGGTTGGCTGGCGACGCGAGTTGGTCGGTTGGGTCTACGGGTGAAGAGAGGTCGAGGCCGATGATGGCTTCGAGATCCAGGAGCGCCTTGAATTCGTCGTTTCTTACACTCGTAAGGGCGCGTTGGGCTCGCGCCAACTCAGCTTGAGCACGTTGAACGCTGGCTTCGATGCCTTTACCGGCGTCGAACTGAGCCTGAGTTGTCCGGACGAGCTCCTCTGTGGAGGCCACCTTGGCTTCTTCTGCGACGATCATTTGGCGCGCGAGCAAGACGCGGTCATACGCATCGGTGACCTGAAGCGCAAGGTCAGCCTGGGATTCCAACAGGTCACTTGCCGCCATTCGTGCCTGCCAAGAGGCAGATCTTGACATTGCAGTCAGGCGTGGAGCCAGCAGAGGCGCCATCACCGTTAGGTTGCCATCAAGAAAGTTGCCGGTTGGCACGTGAGACCATGCCGGCGGGTCGACCATGGGCGAGGAACTGACGACGCTCTCCATGTTGCCACTGGTCGCAAATCCATTCACCGAAACCTGGGGGAGGGTCCTTGCACGTGCAGCCCTAGCACCAGCGCTTGCCGCACCGGCGTCCGCCCTCGCGCCTCTTAATTCTGGGCTGTTGAACTGTGCAAGCCGAATGGCTTCTGCAAGAGTGAGCTTTCTGGCAGGTTCCTGCCCGAAGGCGAAGACAGGGGCGAAGATCACAACGAATGCGAGTAGCTTCATCGGAGCCCTCCGTCGACAAGTTTTAGCTGGCCTTGGTTGAGAACCTTGGTTGCCTCGGACCAGTACCGCTGGCGCGCGGCATCGTAGGCTCTGGAAAGCTCGGAGTACCCGGCAAGGTTTGCGCTGATCTGCTCAACTCGCCCTTGCTTTGGTCGGAAGCCTTCCATGGCCTGCTGGTATCTCAGCTTTTCTGCCTGCCACGCCCTATCTACGGCCTCAAGGCGTCCACGTTGTGGAGCGTCGAGGTTCAAATCGGTTCGCGTAAGCAGTGCCTGAGGCTCAAGCTTTCTTAGCGGGTGGCTTGGCGCTATCAAGCTGCTTGTCAAGGGTTTGGAAGAGCCCGAACTGCTATATCCGATAGCTGCGATGACCAATGCCGCCATTAACGTGAGCATTGTCGCGGGGCCAAACAGCCTCGACTTTTGGTTGCATGCGCAGTTTTCACTGCCGCAAGTGCCTTTCTTATTTCTATTGCTTGAGATGATCGAATCCTCGCGAATCGCTCGTGGCCGATAGCGCTACGCGCTATTGGCAGGGCCGAGAATTAGCGAGTTGGGGGCGCACGAAGGCCATGCTGCCTAGGATCTGGTGGACGGATGCGTTGAACGACCAGGTGTTGCGCGATGACGTCAGCAACGACTTCTGGCGCTACAACCATCGCTGGTTCTGTGCAAAGAGTTGCAGCGACAGGATGGTTGGGGATTGGAACGGTTGCTTGATTCAAGTGGCCCGGGCTGTAGTTCTGAAGTTGGCAACTTGAACGTGCGCTTAGGCTGTGGGGCGATTCGAGCACCTTAGCCCGACAGCAGGCGCAGTCAGGCTTCCTTGACACCGGACAAACCGATGAAGTCGCCGAATTCGACGCTTGGGCAACGGTCGGACAGGAGCAAAACGCCTCGCCAAAGCTTATTTGGGAGACCAGCAATACCATTGCAAGGAATGCTCGGCCAACTATGTTCAACATAATTCCTAATGTTTTGACTGTCCCATTCGTTCCCGCAGGTTCCGCAGACGAACGCTAACATCCATTATGTGACAACAATATGATACAGGCGAGTCGCTGATTTCGCTGTCAGCGAAATCTACGACATTTTAAACTTCAGTCACTTCATAAATGCCCTGGAAGCTAAGATCACTTTCACGAGGCAGGCGATCGCTGTCAAGGTCGCACTGGCGCTGCAACGTGCCCCAAATTCACGAATTGCCGCTCTGCACGCTTGAGCAACACGGCGTTCCCATGCCCTCTTCCAACCCTCGATCGGCAAGGTAAAGGGACTCCGTTCAAGCAGGTTCCCTCATGAGAAAGCAAATCTCCTAGCAGCCGAGCCTTTCTGGATCAGCGTTCTCGTAGCATCATGCTTCGAGCCTCAGCCGGATAGCGACTCATTCTTTTCCGGACTTGTAAGCACCTCTCGAAGCTTGGCAAGGCGGGTGCGAAGTGCCTATACTTGAAGCATGGATAGCGAATCGGTAGCGAACGAATTTGCCGACCTGCTAGTTCACATGGACAAAGGGGCATACCTTCTTATATGCGCTGCGATTGATGCCGCGGGGGGTGAGCTTCGTATTAATCCGGCTGATTTCGCACGCCGCGCCCTTGAGCAAGCCCCTTTGATCGAGGTTGATGGCACGGACGGCAGTATCATCATGAAGCTCAAGTAGCCTCAGAGCGTAAAGAAGAACTGCGCCCCGCTCCCAACCGTGCCCTCCGCCCAGGCAGTTCCGCCATGTTTCTTCACAATCCGGTCAACAGTCGCAAGTCCAATTCCCGTTCCAGGAAATTCATCAGCGGCGTGGAGGCGTCGCTCGGCTTGCTGCGAGAGCGAGAACAGAACAGCGCAATGAAAAAGGAGGTTGCCGGACAGCTAGAGAGTCTCGCAGTTGGGCAACCCTCTAATACTCCTGTGGGACGAAGCTGATATCGTCAAGGCCGAACCAGCCACCAAATTCATTAGGCGGCGCGATGACGTCGCGCCAGATTTTCAATTTGACGGAAGTCGCATTGCCAACTCGCACCGTAAACGTCAACCTTGACCAACGGCCCACTTCGGCATATAGTGGCCGCGAGCGAATACCATTGACATCCAGCACGATCGGAACGACGAGGTCAGGCGTCTCGGACACATTGCTGGCATAGCACGTAAGGGTGTAAGTTCCTCCGGGAGTAACTGCTACACGCTGACCCCATGCCATCACTGGGCTGCGGTCGTCAAACGTGCTTGCAAAGAGCGCGTTCCCCGCGTTGCCAGTGTGCTCTTTAAAGTCGGTGACTAAATTAGCGTGGAGTTGGGCCGGCCGTTGGATACCCTCGGCCAATGTGTACCACACTCCAGACATGATGTCGAAGGCAGGGGCATGAAAGGGCAAGTTTGAGAAGAAGGCGCTGTGATCGAGGCTAGTGAAGGAGCCATCCTGGACGGATGGCAGTATTGGCCAGGACACGCTCTGCGATAAATCGATGCTGTGCCCGTCACCCGCCATTAGGATGTTCGTGTCACCATCGCCCATCAGCACCGTAATACGCATCGTCTTGTGCACGTTAACTTGAGGATCTGGAATTCCGAGGGAGCTTGGCATTACCGGAATCACATAGATTCCGCGAGCGACCATATCCGAAACTATCTGCGTGACGTCGACGCCGCCATAAGTCGCTTGAACGATCTGTATCTTTTCCCCCACCCATAACCTCGATGCCCGGTGGAGGTAACAAGGACATAGACTGACCCTCATCGACGGTTTGCGTCATTGGCTTGCCGCGAAGCGTGTAGTTTATGGTTAGAACCTTGTGCGAACCGCTTGCCGAATCGCCAAATACTGAGTTACTTGCCGTAACCGTCGCGCTTCCACTGTCGATCATTCGGCGCACCTTGTCGGTAACGTCTGCACCCTGTTGGGTGCCAGCAACGCCGTAACCCGCCCATGTGATCTGAATATCGTCGACGGTATAAGGCGCGGCAGGAACAACAGCCGT
>JBBQMJ010000278.1:0-5092 GCA_038328815.1 Fimbriimonadales bacterium
GCCAAGGGCAATTTCGGCGGTGTTGCCATTTTGCTCGGCAACGGCGACGGAACCTTTCGCGCCGCGATCGACTACCCGACTGACGCCGGACCGCCACGCCAGATCGGAATCGTCGATTTGAACGGCGACGGCAAACTCGATCTGGTCGTGGGGAGCGTCCTCGGGGCGGAGATTCTATTTGGAAGGGGTGATGGCACTTTTCAACCTCCAACCAAGGTGAATGCCCCTGACCCGAACCACTCTTTCGCATTCGCGTTGGGCGACTTCAACCACGATGGCAAGCCCGATCTTGCCTTGGGCGATGACACTGGAATTTCCGTCCTCCTGGGGAACGGAGACGGCACGTTTCGAACCATTGCGCACTACGATTTGGCGTTCGCGGATGGCGTTGCGGCACTGGCTGTCTCGGACTTTAACCGCGATGGCAATCCAGATCTGGCGGTCCTTAGCAGCTTAGACAGCTTTAGTTCAGTCTTCACTATCTTGACCGGGCAAGGGGATGGAACTTTTAAGCCTTCCGCAAGCTATCCCGCCGGCGCGCCGCCTGATTGGAGTCAAGGGCCCGCCCTTGCCGTAGGCGATTTCAACGGCGACGGTTCGCTGGATGTGGCTACCGCTGGCTCCGACACCGATCCGGTGATGTTCTTAGGAAATGGCGACGGCACCTTCGCCCAGGCGCCGTTGTCCCGGATATTTGGATACATCCTGGCGACGGCTGACTTCAACCACGATGGCAAAACCGATCTCGCTTCCTCGACGGATATTTTTCTGAACACCGGAACGTCCTCGTCCTCTGAGCCCTCGTTTGTGCTTTTGGGACGATTCAATTTCGGTGGAACGCCGACCGTAGCCGATTTAAACGGGGATGGCGTCCCTGATCTCGTCGCTAATTCGAACAACAGCAGCGACTCGATCGCGATTCTCCTCGGCACTGGTGATGGGAGATTTGGAACGGCCACAAATCTCGACCTCGGGAGCAGTCCGTGGTTGGCTGTGGTCGCAGACTTCAATCACGACGGCAAGGCGGACCTCGCTGTGGGAATGGCCCAGACGTACGATCTGGCCAGCGGAACCTTTACGAATCAGGACGTTTTGCTCTTGCTCGGCAACGGTGACGGAACCTTTCAAACCCCCGTCCGCTATCAAGTGGGTACGAACTCAGCCTCATTTCAATCTCTGCAACCAGCGGTCGGAGATTTTAATGGCGACGGCAAGCCAGACCTGGTGGTGGCCTCGGGCCCAGCCCTTTCGATCCTTCTCGGGAACGGTGATGGAACCTTTCGCTCGCCCACTCAGGTTAGTGTGGAGGGTGGTGCGTCTTCCGTGCAAGTCGCGGATTTCGACGGCGACGGAAAGGCCGACATTGCCGCGCTGGGCGAAAATAGCATCTCACTCCTGTTTGGCAAAGGTGATGGCTCTTTTGAACCGGCCCATCCCCTTGACCTTGGGGAAGGAAATTCCGGGTCGCTGGCCATCGCCGATTTCAACGGTGATGGCAGGTCGGATCTCGTGGTGCTCGTAAACGTTGGCCAACCGTACTACGCGACCTTTCTCGGCAACAGGGACCGTACGTTCACACCCGGACGCACCATCCCAACCACTAATTACTACTCGGCTATCGCTGTGGGCGATTTCAACGGGGACGGCCTACCGGACGTGATCGCGGGTGAGGGGCGTTCACTTTCGCTGCTGCTCGGCAGAGGGGACGGCATGTTTGAAACGAGTTTCCCGAAGTGGGGTAACGTTGACTACAACACTATAACAGGCGCCGCTGTCGCTGATTTGAACGGCGATGGCCTGCCCGATTACGTCACCATCGGAGACAACGGTG
Organism: Fimbriimonadales bacterium; assembly: GCA_038328815.1. GTDB lineage: Bacteria > Armatimonadota > Fimbriimonadia > Fimbriimonadales > Fimbriimonadaceae > JBBQMJ01. The sequence continues at coordinate 1,832 of JBBQMJ010000278.1, forward strand.
CCTTCGCCCAGGAATTTTTTTGGCTGAACACCTCCCCTCCGCTGCGGCCTCGCCTTAACCTCGCCCAAACCGGCACCGGCTCTGTTCTCTCCTGGTCAGGCGCCTTGACCGGCTACACTGTTGAATCCAGCACCACTCTGGCGCCCGGCACTTGGAAAGCCCTCGATCTGAAACCCGCACTGCAAAATGGACAATGGCAACTGACCGTCCCGCTGAGCCCTGGGAATGGCTTTTATCGTCTTCGCCTTTTGTCGCAATAAAGGAAACATGAGAACACCCCAGCGATCGTCGGAAAACCCAATTAAGCCACCTTAATAATAGAACGTTTCACGATAACGATCTGCTGTATTGGCTGCCAGAATCGAAGGTAAACGTTCCCTTGAATATGATTGCGCTGGCAACGCCTCAAACTTCTGGCCTCTTGAGAGCCAAACTTTTGGTGTTACCGTTTTCCGTTCGGATCTTCCAACGATCCTAACGGACGACAAAGCAGAGTCCGCGGCCACCAGCGACGGCATCTTGGCCGTGCGAACATGGAATTCTCCGACCTTCACATCGAGAGCGCTCTAATTGAATTGACCTTTCGCGCGGTAAGTGCCACGCCGACTATTCACATTAGGTCAGAGGGTAAGCTAGCGCGTGTCTTCAAATTGATCTGAGCCAGTCAAGCACCGATGCCAGGCAGAGAAACGCGAAAAACGTGACGTCGAGTTTTTCGTAAAGCGTGCCCACCCGCCGGAGCCTTTTGATACGCTGGAAGAAATTCTCCACGCGATGCCTGCGTGAATAATAGCCTCGATGGAAGCGGGCCGGCTTGAGTCGGCCTGATCTAGGCGGGATGCAATGCTCACAGTCGGCGTCGGAAATTCGCTGGCGAAATCGGTCGCCATCATATCCTTTGTCAGCGACCTCTCGTTTCCCCTTGGGAAAAACGATCTCCTCCGCCGCGATCATGTCATTGCGCTGTCCAGGCGCGAGCGTGAGTTGCAAAGCGCGGCCTTTGGCATCAACGAGCGCGGTCACCTTGCAATTAAGGCCTCCCTTGGTGCGCCCAAGACATTGATTTTGCTGCCCTCCGGCGGGATTCGAAGCGTCTTGATGAACCTTTACAGATGGGTTCTCAAGGGCGGCCAAATATCTGTCGGTTTGATCCTCTTTGACCCGCAGCTTGGAATGAAAGGAGCCCAACACAAGGTCGAGCCCTCGCAAGAACTCGGGATCAAGATCGCCTTCACCGGTAGGCTACAGGTTTAGTTCAACGGATCGCAGGACGCGGAACAACTTCCCTTCGGAAGAAAACGTGTCGTTCACTTCTTCGATTTCTTCGGCTTGCTTGCCAAGTTCGACCTCATCAATGCCACCGGCAATCTTCAACCCTTTCGTATGATCCGTGATGCTGATGTATCCGTATCCACGAGCGATTCCGGCCTCGGCGATCTCGCGAATGGAACCGGAGCCATCACTCCACTCTGAATGCATTTGCAGGTCTCCTATGAGCTTTTGGCGCAGATCTGGACTCTCTTCGATGATCTGCCGTGCTTCGATCAAAGCGATGAAGTTTCGTCGGTTTTCTGCTGGGACCGGCATTGGATCTGGAGGGTCCTGTAGCCACCCTGCCATGAGTTTCGCGAGCGAAGGTCCAATCGCTGGCAGTTCAGTGAGAGATCGTTCCTGCGCAAACACGGCCGCAGCTTCCTCAGGCCAAAGAAAGGCGGCATGAGCAGCTCGAAAGAACGCTTTCCTTTTAAATCCATCTTACTGCTCGCCAGACAAGATCAGTAGCTCAGCAAGATGTCTGTTAAGTAAGGCAGGGGAAGCACCAAGTTGTTGAATTCTTGCTCGTCCGCTCGATTCGATTCCGCTCAACACTCCCATGACCAAATATACCGCTGGCTATGTCTCAATCCAAGGGTGGCGAAGCCGACTTGATAGGCACGCTTCAACGCATGCAAGGAAGCTAAACCGTCTGTTTGAAGAAGCAAAAGGTTGGTGCGTTCTCTGCCAAGTCCCTCTGAAAAAAGGGGACAACTCCACCTCTGAGATGGAATGGTCGTCCGGTCGCAAAAGATCTACCCTAGGATGATCCCTGTTTAAAGATTCTCGGCGTTGAAAGTGTCTCCCTGACGAATGTCATCGGTCTCGAAGCCTTTTTTAAACCAATGAACTCTTTGGGCTGAAGTGCCGTGGGTGAACGCGTCGGGGACTACATATCCCTTCGCTTGTTTCTGTAATCGGTCATCTCCAATCGCACTCGCTGCAGCCAACGCTTTTTCGATGTCTCCCTGTTGAACGACACTGCCCCTTCCTTTGGCTGCGCTTTGCTGGGCTTCGTAACGTGCCCACATGCCAGCCAAAAAATCGGCTTGCAGTTCGACCCGTACACTCAAGGCGTTCTGAGAGGATTTACTGAGGCGAGCACGTTGTGCATCCACTTTGTCGGTGATGCCGAGGAGATGCTGCACATGATGGCCGACTTCGTGGGCAATAACATACGCCGAAGCAAAGTCCCCGCCAGCGTGAAAACGATCTTGCAGTTCATTAAAGAAAGATGTGTCGAGATACACCTTGTTGTCCCCAGGACAATAGAAAGGACCCGTCGCTGCGCTCGCAAAGCCACAGGCGCTTTGTGTTGTCCCATCGAACAACACGAGGGTCGGATCGGTATATCGTGAGCCTGATCGACTGAAGGTCTGTACCCAGAAATCCTCTGTATCAGCCAAAATGGTTTTGACAAACCGGGTGGTATTATCGTCCGCAGGTACTCTCTGTGACGCAGCGGCTGGCCCTGCGGTTTGCTGACTCTGTTGCAGCACCTGTAGTGGATTGCCGCCCAGAAGGTAAACCACGAGCATCAGAATCAACGTTCCGATTCCGCCAACCACCGTTTTTCCACCCATCCCCCGACGATCTTCAACGTTCTCACTCTCGCGTCGATCCTGCCAAAGCATAAATCTCCTTTGTTTTTTCGCGTATCAAGTCTTGATTACCCATTCGCTTCGCACCGGCAACATGAAACTACTATTTTTTGCTCTTTGACGATAAACGGGCATCTCCCTGCTTTCTCCGTAGGAGTTTTCGCCCAAACCGGCGGGCCTAACCCCAGTTTTTGTGAGCTTATTTAGTCTCGCATAATAGAGTGACATCTGTTGGGGATCGCGCTATGTTTTAGCGCATGCCAAAAAAGCGGGATCACGCGCTGATGGAAAAACGACGACTGCGTGCGGCTGGACTGTTTGCGAAGAATGTTCCCGTGCCCGAGGT